>NZ_JBSHBJ010000026.1:0-117854 GCF_053611945.1 Kribbella sp. NPDC054772
CAAACCCAGATTTTCGCCTGTCTCGTGGGCTCGTATTTGTTTAAAAGCCCCCGGCGCGGGACGACACCTACACCGCCTCACACACCACTCCACCCGCGCCCGGCGACCCCCCCCGGCCCGCCGGACGCTGTCGTTTCGGCTGCTGTACCGCGCGTCCGGATCGAGGACTATCCGGACGACGAGCCGGTGCCGCGTGCGACGGGGCCGTCGTCGAGCCCCAGAATCGGAGACGGTTTGAATCCCTTGACGATGAGATAGATACCGAACGAGAGTTCCCAGAAGAACTCTGGAATCGTCGCGAGACCCTGGACCGCGCCGCCGCGCTCGATGACGTCGAACATGACGGCGATTCCCGAGGCGGCGACCAGCGGACCGCCGACCAGCCCGAGCATCGCCATCCGTCGTGGCACCAGAGCGGTTCGGTACATCAGGTAGCCCAGGATGATTCCGTTCGCGACACCGGCGCAGAAGCCCGGCCCGATCAGGAAGGCCCGGTCGTAGATCGCGACGAAGACCTGGCCGAGAGCGGCGTCCGCGCCGGCCGTGCCCTGCTGTCGCATCAGCAGGAACGTGAGCAGGCTGACGATGCCGATGGCGATGAAGGTGGCCTCGACGAGGCGCGCTGCGACGTAGCCGAGCGCGAGGCTCTCGCTGTAGCGCTTGTAGATCGCGAACGGCACCACGGCGGTGCCGATATTGGCGATGATGACGACGAGTTCGAGCAGAGCTCCCAAGGCCACGCTCGTGGTCGGGTCGGCGCCGGCTCCGGTGATGTAGTCGGGGTGGTCCCGAACAGGGGCGTAGAGGATGAAGTACGCCGGGATCGAGGCGACGAACGTGATCACCATCAGCCACCCGGTCAGGGTGGCAGTCTTCCGTGCGTACGCCGTGCTGCTCGGACGGTCTGTGGCGGTGGCCATCTGAATCCCGGCCCTACCGCTCTGGCGTCATCGTGTCGACCGGGCCAGGCGCGCCGTCCGCGGGCGGCGAAACGGTGAGAACCGGATCGCTGCCGCCTTGGTCGAGGCGGAACGGTGGGTAGACATCGGTCATCAGGGCCGCATAGCCCGCTACCCGGAGAACCCAACGGTTGAGGCCCAGAATCACGTCGTACAGGGGCCGCGGATAGGCGCCGGTGACTGCGAGGATGACGGCAGCGATGAGCACCAGTACCCCGACGAGACCGCCGCCGTTGCTGATGTTCCATTGCCAGTTGTCGGTCCGGTTCGCGGCCCAGGCGCCGCCGCCGACGAAGATGCCGACGATGATGTAGTGCGGGATCGCGAGCAACCACCACTTCACCAGCACCAGGCCGCGGGACAGACGGGCGGGGTAGTCAACTGCCAGGTGCGCGGGGTAGTCCTCGACCTCGGCGAGCGTGAACGGCGGGTACTGATCGGTGCCGAGGGCTCCGTAGGCGTAGTAGGTCACCCGCCAGGACCACCGCAGTACGCCGACGTTGTAGTTGAAGATCGCGCGGGGATAGCGACCGGTGATGAGGATGGCGAAGAACGCCACGACCGAGCCGATCATGAAGCCGATCCACAAGAACAGCAGGACGACGTAGTGCGGGAGCACGAGGACCCACTTGACCAGCCAGAGCCACCTGGACGACGTCGGAGCCGGCGCGGCATTCACATGCACCGGGTACACCATAGATGTTGTCATCAGAACTATCTCCCAAGGAACCTGATCGACGAATGAAGTTCGGGCGGTCTGCTTCCCACCCAGGAGGTAGCGGTGCACGAGACGGCCCGGCACAGACCTGCTGTCGGCATCCGTACCGGCGATGAACAGCGGGTTGAGACAAGACCAGCGCCGGGGTCGAGGTGACCCTCGGTGACTGGACAAGACGCACCGGCGACAATCGCAGTACGTCTCACAGTGCTCATGTTCGCCATGAGGCTGAGCTCCCCCCGCAGGCAGCACAAGACCCCGGCGCCCATCTCCGTCGGCGACGAAAATGGCCGACACCCCCACCCGCATACACCCCGTGCTGACCACCATCCTCGGGGGGAACCACCCTGTCAACGGCGACCACCGTCGCCCGTGACCGGCGACCGGATGGTGCATCGCCGGCTGGTCATGGACAGGGCCGGCGGGCAGGAACATGCTGTGAGTAGCGCGGTCAGAGCTTGGACTCAGTGATCCGTCAGGGGCCGCAACCAAGGCGTGTCCGTGCTGAGAGGGGCCGTTCGCATGGGCGCAACCGGTCGTCGAGAGCCAACGGACCTTGCCGGCAGAACAGTGCTGATCACCGGCGGTACCGGAGGTATCGGCAAGGCGACCGCGCTCGGTCTGGCCGCGATGGGTGCCCGTGTCCTGATCACCGGTCGGGATCGTGGCCGCACCGAGGACACCGTTCGCGAAATCCGCGCGGCCGGCCGCGGCGAGGTACAGGGTTTTGTTGCGGACCTGTCCTCGCAGGCCGACGTGCGGCGATTGGCCCATGAGGTACTCCAGCGTGATCCACATCCGGACGTGCTGATCAACAACGTCGGCGGCTACTGGAACACCCGCCACGCCACGATCGACGGGCTCGAGCACACCTTCGCCCTCAACCACCTCGCGCCGTTCCTGCTCACCAATCTGCTCCTCGAGAACCTGCAGCAAGGCACCCCGGCTCGGATCGTCACGGTCGCTTCCAACGCGCATGCGATGGGGCGCATCGATTTCGACGACCTCCAAGGCGAACGCTCGTACTCCGGGGCCCGCGCCTACAACCAGTCCAAGCTCGCCAATGTTCTGTTCAGCTACGAACTGGCCAGAAGACTCACGGGCAGTTCCGTCACCGCCAACGCGGTACACCCAGGCTTGGTGAGCACTGCGTTCGGAGCAGCTGACCCCGGCCGCGTCCAGCGGCTGGTCGTTCCTGTCCTGCGACCTTTCATGAAGTCACCGGCTCAGGGCGCAGCAACCTCGATCCACCTGGCCTCGGCACCCGATCTCGATCGGATGACGGGCTGCTACTTCGCCAAGAGCAAGGCCACCAGGTCCTCCACGCGCAGCTACGACGAATCGGTCGCCGCGCGACTGTGGGAGGTGAGCGCCGATCTGGTCGGGCTCGCCACACCGGCAGCCAACGCTTAGCACTGCGAGGTCTCGCCACGAGACTGCTCGCGCGGGCCCGGCGAGACGCAGCGGGCGGGCGCCTCACTTTTGCAGGTGGTCGAGGGCTCTGCCACCGAGGGCTCCAGCTCAACCTCGGCTTGCGTCCTGCGTTCCGCTCGCCGCATCTTCGTCGGCCTTGGCGACTTCTTCTTCCTTCTCGGTGCCGGAGCCGACACCAGAGGAGGCGTTGCTGTTCGGGTCGCGGGTGGTCAGGTTGCCGACCCGGAGCACCTCGCCGTTGCGGACGTACCAGGTGGTGCCGTCCTCGCCGCGCAGTGTGGTGATCCGCAGCCCGACCGAGACCACGACACCGGTCGCCTTCTCCATGTCGATCAGGTCGCCGACGCCGTACTGGTCCTCGAAGATCATGAAGATGCCGGCCAGGAAGTCCTTCACCAGCGTCTGCGCGCCGAAGCCGAGCGCGACGCCGATGATGCTTGCGGACGCGATCACCGGGAGGATGTTGAAGCCGAGCTCGGCCAGCACCATCACCACCAGGACGGCAGTGAGCACGATGGTCACCGCGCTGGTCAGCAGCGAGGCGATCGTCTCCGCGCGCTGCGCCCGGCGTTCGTTGGCCAGGGTGTTCTCGACGAACTCCTGGCCACGCTTCGACTTCGCCAGTACTCCGGCGACGGCGCCGTTGCCGGTGCGTCGCGCGAACCGCCGGATGATCTTGTGCAGCGCCCAGCGCAGCACGAGGAAACCGATGATCAGCCCGGCGATCCGGGCCGGGACGACGACGACTTGGTCGGTCATCTCCAGCTTGCCGTCGTTACCCGTCCGGAAGAAGGTCGGGAACGAGTCCGGCAGCGAAAACAGGGGGTGACTGACTAGGGACACAAGGTAGCTGGTCAGAATAGGCATCTCGCCGCCCGATCTTAGTAAGGCTGACAAGGAGAAGCGATCGCATGTCGAGCCGGCTGGACGACGAGCTTTCGAGGCTCGTGAGCGCTGGTGTGCTGCGCCAGTACCAGGCCGAATCGATCCGCGACGCCGCCGACGCGGAGATCGACGCGGCCCTCGCCGACCCGGGCCGGCCGCGGCCGGACGCGGCGGAGCCCGAACCGGCCACGAAGGACAAGCGGGACACCCGAGATCGGCCGCTGGCCATCACGCATCCGAACGCTCTGGTCGAGGTGCTCGGCTACATCGGCGGCGCGTTGCTGCTCGGTGCCGTCGCGCTCCTGACCTTGGCGAACTGGGGTGAGATGGGGCGCGCCGCGCGGGTCACCACCGGCACCGCCGCGGCCGTGGTTCTGCTCGGTGCGGCGGTCGTCCTGGCGGTGCTTCGGCGCCGCGAACAGCTGAGCTCGGCGCTCGCCTCGCTCGGGTGCTGCGTGGCCGGCTTCGCGACGTACGTCGCCATTGAAGGGGAGCCGGGACGGGTCGCCGGGGTCGTGGTGGCGCTCGCGCTGGTCGCCGTCGGCCTGTGGTGGCTGGCCGGATCGTCGTTGCTAGTGGCAACTTTTGGGATCCTGGCCGTCGGTGTGTTGGTGATCACGGCAGATGTCCTCACTCCGGACGCCGGTTCGGCCGCCAACAGCGCGGGCATCGCCGGGACCGGTTTCATCATCGTCGCGTTCGTGTTCGCGATGCTCGGACTGGTCCGCGATCCGGTGACCTCGTGGTCACTCGCCGGAGCCGCGATGTTCAGTTCGTCGATCTGCTGGCTGGTGCAGGAACGCGGCGAGATCATGGCTCTCGCCGTCGGTACGGCGGGCCCGGCTGCGTTACTCGTCGCCTACGGGCGGACCAGGCGCTCGGCGTACGCCGTGGTGGGCTGCGCGATCCTCCTGGTGATCTGGCCGACCGCGCTGTACCAGCTCACCGACAACATGGCCGGCGTCGCGATCGGGCTGGTCGTGGCCAGTGGAGTGCTCCTGCTCGCCGTACTGATGCTGAGTCGCCGGCGTTCGAACGAGTAACGCAACGCGCGCCGTTACGCGTTGGTGGCGTTGATACGGCAAACTCGCTGGGGTGACAGCTCCCAGTCCGGCCCTTGTCGAGCTAGCGGTTGCCCATGGCGTGGCGACGGAGTACTGGAACTGGCAGGGCGAGCATGTGATCGTTCCCAGTGCAGTCGTGTCCGACGTGCTCGCGGCGCTCGGTGTGGATGCGTCCACGCCGGAGAAGGCGGCACTGGCGCTCGCTGAGCACCAGCAGACGCGCTGGCGACGTACGCTGCCTGCCACTGTCGTGATGCGTGCGGGGTGGACGCCGTGGTTCGCCGTACACCTGCCGCACGGGTCGACCGCCGAGGTGTGGGTCGACCTGGAGGACGGCGGTCAGCGGCGGGATCTGCCCCAGCAGGACCACTGGGTCAAGCCGGAGTGGGTCGACGGCGTACAGGTCGGTGAGGCGACGTTCCAGCTGCCTGGCGACCTGCCGATCGGGTATCACCGACTGTGCGCGCGGATCGGGAGCAATCCGGAGATCTCGGTCAGCACGCTGATCGTGACGCCGCGGAAGCTGGAGCCGGAGAAGCTGCACCGCACCTGGGGCTGGGTCCTGCAGCTGTACTCCGTTCGCTCGCGGCGCTCCTGGGGTATCGGCGACCTGCACGACCTGGGTGACCTGGCCGCGTGGTCGGCGCATGACCTGGGTGCCGGCTTCGTACTGGTGAACCCACTGCACGCTGCCGAGCTGGCGGGCCGGATGGAGCCCTCGCCGTACCTGCCGGCCTCGCGGCGGTTCGGGAACCCGATCTACCTGCGGATCGAGGACATCGACGAGTACGGCGATCTCGCGCCGGCCGAGCGCGACCAGGTCCGGGCGCTGGCGTTGCAGACCCGTGCGCTGAGCGAGGACTCCACCGCGCTGGACCGGGACACGGTGTGGGCTGCGAAGCGTGAGGCGCTGCAGGTGCTGTTCCGGGTGCAGCCCTCGGTGGGGCGCATCGCGGAGTACGGCGCGTACTGCGACCGGGAGAGCCAGGGGCTGATCGACTTCGCCACCTGGGCCGCTCTTGCGGACGTCTACGGACCGGAGTGGAGCAAGTGGCCGGAGGAGCTCCAGGAACCGACCACGCCGGAGGTCGTTGCCTTCCGCAACGAGAACCCGGATGCGGTGGAGTTCCACTGCTGGCTGCAGTGGCAGCTGGACGAGCAGCTCGGCCGCACGCAGGCCCGCGCGAAGGCGGCCGGGATGTCGCTGGGCGTGGTGCACGACCTAGCCGTTGGCGTGCACCCGGATGGCGCGGACGCGTGGGCGCTGCAGCAGGTGCTGGCGCCGAACATCCACGTCGGTGCGCCGCCGGATGCCTTCAACCAGCAGGGCCAGGACTGGTCGCAGCCGCCGTGGCGCCCCAATGCCTTGGCCGAGACCGGGTACGCCGCTTGGCGGGACCTGGTGCGGGCGGTGATGCGGCACGGTGGCGGGCTGCGGATCGACCACATCCTCGGGATGTTCCGGCTGTGGTGGGTCACGTCGCCGGAGCGGCCTACCGAGGGGACGTACGTGCGGTACGACCACGAGGCGCTGGTCGGCATCCTGGTGCTGGAAGCCCAGCGTGCCGGCGTGACGGTCATCGGTGAGGACCTCGGGACTGTCGAGCCGTGGGTACGCGATTACCTCACCGAGCGCGGAATCCTCGGCACGTCGGTCCTGTGGTTCGAGCGCGACGCCAAGGGCAAGCCGCTGGCGCCGGAGCTCTGGCGTGAGCTGTGCCTGGCGACTGTCACCACTCACGACCTCCCGCCGACCGCCGGGTACCTGGCCGGCGACCACGTGGAGCTGCGGAACCGCCTGGGCCTACTGACTCGACCTGTGGCCGAAGAGCTGGCTGTGGACGAGGCGGACCGTGACGCGTGGCTCAACGCGCTGCGCGAGCGGCATCTGTTGAGCAACACCGACGGGGACGTGGAGCGCATCGTCGAGGCTCTGCACCGGTACGTCGCCCATACGCCGGCGAAGCTCGTCGGCGTCGCGCTGACGGATGCGGTCGGGGAGCGGCGTACCCAGAACCAGCCGGGCACCACAGACGAGTACCCGAACTGGCGGGTGCCGCTCGGCGGCCCGGACGGTGAGCCCGTGCTGGTCGAGGACCTGCCGAACAACCACCGCCTGCGCCGGCTCATCGGCGCGCTCAACATGTAGCTTTCCGTATTCACCTGCTCACCAAACGTTGACAATAGATTTGAACGGTTGTTTTCTATTGAGCAGGAGGCGCCTTCCTTCGCTGTCCACCGCCCCAACAGTTGAAGGAGATCTCATGCTGCGGAAACGCACGTTCAGCATGGCTGGAATTGCCGTCGGCGCGCTCGCGCTGACGGTGTGTACGTCGGTACCGCTCGCCTACGCGCACGGGTACTCGACCGGCCCGAACAGTCGCGCGAAGAACTGCCACGACGGCGTCGTCACCGCCTGCGGGCAGATCCAGTGGGAACCGCAAAGTGTGGAAGGGCCCAAGGGATTCCCGCAAAGTGGTCCCGCGGACGGGAAGTTGTGCTCCGCGGGGCTCGGGCAATTCGCCGAACTCGACGATCAGCGCGGCGGTTCCTGGCCGGCCACTCAGCTCCAGGGCGGTCAGGGGTTCACGTTCAGCTGGCACCTGACCGCGGCGCACTCGACGACCGACTTCAAGTACTACATGACCAAGCAGGGCTGGGATCCGAGTCAACCGCTGACCCGCTCCGCGCTCGAGCTGACGCCGTTCCTGACCGTCCCGATGAACGGCGCGCGGCCGGCCGCGGACGTGTCGCATCCCGGCACGATTCCGACCGGCCGGACCGGGCGGCACATGATCCTGGCGGTCTGGACCATTGCCGACACGGGGAACGCCTTCTACCAGTGCTCGGACGTTAATTTCTAATTCAACCTGACGTTTCGCCAATAACTTTCTTGGGGATTTCACTCCTTGGAATATCCGCCCCGTTTTCCGAGGAGTGTCCCCATGAAATCTGTGCTCCGTCGTGTCGTCGTCCCGCTCGTCGCCGTCCTCGTCGGCCTGCTGCCCGGTGTGGTGGCGGTCGAGCAGGCGTCGGCCCTGACCAAGATGACCCACTCGCAGGCGACCGCGATCTTCCGCGCCGCCGGCATCACGTGGTCGTCCAGCGGCAACTGCTCCGACTGGAACGTCTCGACCTGTACCTCGTTCACGAACATCAACGACTCCACCGTGTACGGCGTCCGCACCCTGAAGCAGTCCAGTGGGTGTGCCGTGAACATCACCGGTGGGACCGAGGTCGGCCACGCCAGCGGCACCTACAGCCACCGCAACGGCTACAAGGTCGACATCTCGAAGTACACGTGTGTCGGCAACTACATCCACAACAACTTCACCCGGATCGCCAACCGCGGCGACGGCGCCCTGCAGTGGAAGTCCGGCGCCGGCAACATCTACGCGGACGAAGGCAGCCACTGGGACATCACGTACTACAACTGCGGCGGCTGCTGAAAAACAAGACTTGGGATGTGGAACCGCGGCGGCTGGTGAACGGCTGGCTGCCGCGGTTCGTGCGTCCGGGTGGATGCCCGCGGTCGCCTCGCGCGGGGAGGGGGCTAGGCTTCAGGCGTGATTGTTGAAATGTCCGGGCACTCCTTGCTGGTGTTCGTCGGGATTCCCGCGCTGGTTGTTGCCGTCGTGGCGCTGCTGGTGTTCGCGTCGTCGATCGCGAACGGCCCGCGGTACCGCCCGGGGCTGTCGTGGTGGGCCCCGCCGGTCTGGATCAACGGACCGACGACGACCAAGCCGAACCCGGCCAACCTGCCCGATCTGCCTGAGCTGACCGGCGCGCCGGCCACCGCGACCGCCGGCACCGGCGTCGCCCGCACAACCGGAGGCGCAAGTGCCAGCTGGTGACGCATTCACCCCCGACCAGCTCCACGACATCGAGCGCGCCGTCCGGCACGCCGAAGAGGTCTCCGGCCTGCACTTCTCGGTGTATGTCGGTGGCGCCGACTCGGAGACCCGTCCGTTCGCGATCGAGCTGCTGAACGAGCTGGACGACCCGGACAACACGATCCTGGTCTACGTCGACCCGGCCGGTCGCCGGCTCGAGATCGTCACCGGTTCGCAGGCGAGGCGCCAGCTGGCGGACGCGGCGGCCGGTCTGGCCGCGCTGACCATGCAGACCTCGTTCGCCACCGGTGACCTCACCGGTGGTCTGGTCACCGGTGTCCAGCAGTTGGGTGCACACGCGCACCAGCCGACGCTGCTGCACGCCAACAACGAGCCCCACAAGCTCTAACACCGGTCCGAGGCCATGCCCGCACAGATGGCCCTGCAGCCACGCCAGATCGACCTGGGCGACGTCGTACTGCGCCCGTTCGTCGCATCCGACGAGGCTGCAGTCGGCGTGGCGCTGCAGGACCCGGGCATCCTCCGCTGGACCGCTGGTACGGCGGTGATTCGCTCACCAGCCGACCAGCGCGGCCGTCGGTGGCTGGAGCCGCGACTGGAGGGCTGGCTGCGCGGCAACGCGATCTTCGCGATCGCCGACGCCGGCACCGACGAGGTGATCGGCAGCGTGTCGCTGCGGGACGTACACCGGATCCCGGATCAGGCCGTCGCGGCGTACTGGGTCAGTCCGGTGGCCCGGGGACGGCGGCTGGGCGCTCGTGCGCTGGACGCGGCGGCGCGCTGGGGTTTCGCGTCCGACGGGCTCGGCCTGCACCGCATCTCCCTCGACCACTCCCTGGTCAACGAGGGATCGTGCCACGTCGCGCTCCGCGCCGGGTTCCAGCTCGAGGGCGTGATGCGCGACTACTACGTCGAACCAACCGGACGACGCCACGACTCCCACCTGCACGCTCGCCTCGCGACCGACGACGTACAAGAGATGACATAACGACACGTCAATTGATGTCACTTCCTCCTAGAGGGTCTGTTTGACGTTACTCGGTCACGGCCGTTGCCGAGTCGCGGACGACGAGCTCGGGCTCGGGATCGGCGATGATGCCGCCGGCGCAGGGGCGCCCCGCCATCAGCTCGTACAGCCCGTGGACGCCGGCGCGGCCGAGCTCGTACATGGGCATCCGGACCGCGGTCACGGCTGGGCGCAGGTGTTCCATCAGGCCGACGTCGTGGATCCCGACGACAGACAGCTGTTCGGGTACGGCGATGCCGAGGTCCCGGGCGGCGGCCAGTACTCCGACGGCGCTCATGATGTTGTTCACCACGACCGCGGTCGGCCCGATCGGCAGTTGCAGCGCCTGGCGCAGCCCGTCGGCACCGGCCTGCTCACCGAACCCGGTGGCCAGGTGCGGCGCCGGTTCCAGCCCGGCCTGCTTCATCTCCTGCTGGTACCCGAGGTAGCGCTGCCGGAACGCGTGCCCGGTAGCCCCACCGATGAAGACGATCCGGCGATGGCGCAGGTTGAGCAGGAACCGGGTCGCGATCTCGCCCGCGCGGCGGTCGTCGATGCCGACCCAAGGGTGGTCCTGGGCGTAGTCCAGGCTGAGGATCGGCTTGGGATGGGAGCGAAGCTCGGCCATCACGTCGTCGTCGTACAGCCGGTCGTCCCGGATCAGGATGCCGTCGACGGTGCCCTGGCTGAGCAGCCGGGTGACGAACTGGCTGCCTGAGCGCATCGTCTCGGCGTCGCCGAGCAGGACTGTCCCGCCGCGCTCGGCCGCGGCCGCGTAGACGCCGCGCAGCAGGTGGGCGTAGACGGGATTGTCGAGCTTGTTGAGGATCAGCGCGATCATGCCGGTGCGGTTGAGCCGCAGGGACCGGGCCGCTTGGTTGGGCTGGTAGTCGAGGTTCTCCATGGCCTCGATGACCCGCGCACGGGTGGCCTCGCTCATCCGCGTGTGGGTCGTGCCGTTGAGCACGGCCGACACCACCGCGACCGATACCCCCGCTGTGCGGGCGATGTCCCGTTGCGTTGTCACGCTTGCACGTCTCCCTCGAACCGTTGACGTAACGTCGCAACCAAATCTACGGTGAATTAACGATACGTCACCTAAGAACGGGTGCCGGTGGGTGCAGTCGAAGGACTCAGCAAGAACTCTCACGTGTCATGAGGAGATGGGATGCAACGAAGACTTCTTCGGCGGAGCACTCGCCGCCGTGCCCAGGCGTGGGCTGCGGGGACAGTCGCGCTGGCTCTGATGGTGACGGGTCTGTCGCCGGCCCGGGCCGCCACGAACGACATGTCGGATCTCGGTGAGCTGCTCGACCTGACGCGTCCGGGGCTCGCCCGCGTGGCGGCGGAGCTTGCCGCCGGCGATGAGGCGGGCGCCGCGGCCGAGCTCAAGGTCTACTACGCGGACCGCTCAGGCATCGAGTACCCGGGTGTGGGCGGGGAAGGAGGCGGCGACGCGACCGCCGACGAATTGGCGGCGGGGATCTTCCGGTTCGGCACCGTGACCCGCGACTTCTACGACGATGCCGCGGAGCGGATCGACGTGGACTGGGCGGACCTCTGGGGCGGTACGGAGACCATCCCGGGGAGCGCGCAGGTTCTGATGAGTGACTTCGCGTTCATGTCGACGCTGACGAGGGCGTATCTGAAGGAGAGCGATCCGCAGAAGCGTGCCGCGTACGCGTCGGCGTGGATGGACATCTCGCTGGACTTCTTCGCCGACAACCCGACCTGGGTGCAGAACCGCAACCTGTCGGGCGCCAAGCGGCTGGCCCAGCTCGTCAGCGCGTTCTCCGTGTTCCGGACGGAGCCGAGCACCGACGCGAATGACCTCGTGGCGTACCTGTCCGGCGTGCACGCGACGACGGATCACCTCGCGACCGCGCTGCAGATCCATGTCGGGAACAACTGGTACGTCTCGATGGCCCGCTCGATCTACGTCGCGGCGGTCTATCTTCCCGAGTTCAAGGCGTCCTTCGGTTGGGAGCCGTTCGTGGTGCGCTCGGTCGAGCGGTTCCTGCGGGCCTGGGTGAAGGGCGACGGCGTGTACCGCGAGCCGACGTTCAACTATCAGGCCTACGTGGCGGATCTGATCAACACGATGATCCAAGTTGCGGATGCCAACGGGCGAACCCTTCCCGACGGGATTGTTCGGTCAGCGGATTGGATCGCGGATGCGCTGTTCGCGACCCGTCAACCGAATCTCGAGACCGCGCTCGTCGGTGATTCTCCGAACACGGAAGCGGGCGAGAGCGCGATTCGGAGGACCGGTGCGCGCAACTCCTGGCCCGACTTCACCTGGGTCGCCTCCGGGCGCACCGAGGGGACCGTCCCGACGCTGTCGTCCACGGTGTTCCCGATCAGTTACGCGGTCCAGCGGTCCGGGTGGGACGCCGATGCCCGGTACATGCTGATCAACAACCAGAACTCCAGCTATACGGCCTCCCATCGGCATCCCGACGACCTCAGCCTGGTGATGGCGGCGTACGGGCGTCCGCTGATCGTCGACCCCGGAGCGGGGGACTACAGCGCGACCCCGACGAACGACTGGATGCGCCGCACGACCGAGGCGCACAACACCATCGAGGTGGACGGACAACCGCAGCCCGCCGGTCTGCCTCGCTCGACGTCGCTGTGGCGCTCGAACGCGGGCCTCGATATCTACCGCGGAAAGACGCAGGCCTACCGGCCGATCGCGCACGATCGCGTCGTCTACTTCGTCAAGCCCGGCTTCTGGGTCGTCTCCGACGACCTCACCGGTGACACCGGCGCGCACGACTACCGGCAGCTCTGGCACTTCCCCGGCGATCCGGTCACCGTCGACCCGAACACGAACGTCGCCACGATCGGGTTCGACACCGTGCCCGGCGCCACACCGGTTGCCGGCGTGCGGCTCGTCCCCGTGGCCCAACCCGGCGCTGATCTCACGTCGAGCGTCCACAAGAACGGCGCCGTGCGCGTGGGCGAGCAGGTGCTCACGGATGTCGACTACCTGTCGTACGACTGGTCCACGACTGGCGCCACAGGACTGGACACCGTCGTAGTTCCCGGCAAGGCCGGCGCCGCGCCCTCGGTCAAGGCGTCGCGCATTGAACTGCCTCAGGTGGATCACTCCGTGGCCAGCGCGATGGAGATCGACCTGCCGAAAGCCACCGGCCGCTTCTACCTGTCGCGCGAGGCGAGTCCCTCGTCGAGGCAGTTCGGGGCTGCCGCGACCGACGCCGAGACCGCCTACCTCGAGCGTGCCGACAAGGGCGGCGGGCTGACGCGGTACGCGCTGACCCGGGGATCGTCGCTCGTCGACGACGGGGACACCGTCATCAAAGCCTCCGGAGTTGTGTCCGATGTCAGTGTGGAACTGCAGGGTGCTACCGCACAGATCTCGCTCGGGGACCCCTTCACCGGCACCCTTTCGATCAACGCGCCGAAGGCACGCGCGGTGAAGATCAACGGCACCCCGACCGCGTTCACCCGCACCGGCAACCTCGTCACCGTCTCGGCCAAGGCGGCCTTCGCCCCGAAGCCGTTGCTCAACGAGAAGTTCACCGACGCGAGCCTGGACCGCACCGTCTATGACTTCAACGGCTCCCTTGACGGCTGGACGCCAGTGCAGGGCACCTGGACGCTGGGCGGCGCGCAGCCTGACACGCAGCTGGTGCAGACCTCGAGTGCGGACACGCAATCGTTGGCGGTGCAACAGAACGTACCGGATGACGTGGTTGTGACGGCCGATATCGCTCCGGGGTCACGAAACCAGACGACGGCAACGACCGGTCTCGCGTTCCGGTACCACGACTCCCGCAACTACTACCGGGCCGATGTCGTCAATACATCGGGCGGCGCGAAGCTGCAGCTCGTGAAGGTCTACAACGCGACGTCTACGCTTCTCGCGGAGACGGACCTGCCCATCAGCGCAGACAGCGCGCACACACTGACCGTCTCCGCCGTCGGGAAGCATCTGATCGCCACAGTGGGCAACGCGTCGATCTCCGCAGACGACACGCAATTGCCGACCGGTGGTGCCGCCGCCTCCACGAATGGCCAGGCCGCGGCCTTCGACAACATCACGATCAAGGAAGGGCTCGACCAGGCCAATTGGCGGGGCATCGCAGGAAAGGTGTCCGTCAACTCGGGGCAGTTGAAGCTCACGCCTACCGATGGCAGGGCGCACGTATTGGCCGACTCGACGCTGCCGTCACGCTTCTCCGAGACGTGCGACTATGCCGCGAAGGCCACGGTCACGATCAACGGATCCGTCGGTACCGCGGGCATCTCGCTGCGAGACACCTCGGATTCCTATGGGTACCGGATCCACCTCGGCAAGACGAGTAACAGAACGCAGTACGCGAGTATCGTCCGCGAGGCCCATGCGTCGGGTCCGGTCACGGTGGGCACGGTATCCCTCAGCAACCCGCTGACAGGTCCCGTCGAACTTGGTGCAGCGATCCACGGTGACCGCATCACCGTCACGTTGAACGGCGTTCAGATCCTGGAGGGCCGCGACACCGTGGTCCGGAACGGCGGCGTCGGGCTCTACGCATCAACGGAGAGCACGTTCGAGAACGTCACCGTCGCACGTTCCTGCGAGCGACAGCGCGTCCGTCCAAGTGTTCCCGGCGCTTAGGTCCACAGTGAAGAACCGAGTCGATCGGTGGCAAAGGCGGGTGCGGTTACGCTGGCGGCATGACCACGATCAAGGACGTTGCGAAGCGGGCCGGGGTGTCCACGGCCGTGGTCTCCGCGGCGATCTCCGGGGCCCGCGGCAACGTCCGGATGAGCGAGGCGACCCGGCTGCGCGTCGAGCAGGCGATCCGGGACACGGGCTATCGCGTCAACCACGCCGCGCAGTCACTGCGACTGTCCAGGTCGGGAGTGATCGCGGCGGTGGTGCCGAAGATCGCGAACCCGGTCTTCGAGCTGGCGATTCGTGGCATGCATGCGGCCGCCGAGGAACACGGCGACGTGCTGTTGCTGGCCGACGCACTGTGGATCGAACCGGGCAGCCACCTGATGAGCCGGATCGTGGGCACGGGCATGGTCGACGGGGTGTTGTTGCGGTCCACCCAATGGGGGACCGAGACTGCGGAGGAACTCACCAAACGGTCGATCCCGTACGTGATCCTGCAGAACCCGCGACCCGACGACTCCGTGTCGGTGTGGATCGACGACGCGGCCGGGATCGGTCTGGCCACGACGCACCTGCTGGGTCTCGGGCACCGCCGCATCGCACTGGTCGGCGGCCCCGTCGTCCCGATCGCCAGTAGCGCCCGGCTCGACGGCTACCGCTCGGCGTTGCGGGCCGCGGGTGTGCGCTTCGACCGGTCGCTGGTCAAGCAGGTCGGCTACGAGCCGGCGGACCTGGCGGCCGCGACGCGCGAGCTCCTGGGCTCGGCCCGGCCGCCGTCCGCGCTGATCATCGACAACATCGTCGCGGCACCGGGAGCGATCGCGGCGGTCATCGATCTCGGCCTGCGGGTTCCCGCCGATCTGTCGATCGTCGTGTACCAGGATCTGCCCATCGCCGACGCCATGCGGCCGGCACCGACCACGGTCCGGATGCCTGTGCAGCAAGCCGGAATGCGCGCCTACACGACCCTGCGCCGGATGATCGACGGCCGCCGCGTCCAGTCGGCACTGGTGACGCGGCCGGCGCCGAAATTGATCGATCGAGGATCCACCGCGCCGTACGCCGGCTGAGCGCCCACCTGCCGAGAGGTCTCGTCGCAGCCCTCGCATGATCTTGATTAACCGATGAATCACGGGCATGATGCTCGCCGTAGCCCCGAATCGACCGTAAGCCCACCGCATCCGGACTGGGCTGGACAGGGAATTCCTATGGTTCACGTCGTTCTCGTCTCCGGCTGGCAGACCGTCAACATCGGCGACGTCGCCCATACGCCGGGCGCGCTCCGAGCCTTTCAGCGCTACGCGCCGGAAGTGAAGCTGACGCTGTGGGCCCGCAGCATCGACGAGACCGTACGGCAGATGCTCCGCCGCTACTTCCCGGACGTCGAGATCGTCGAGGACCGGGTCGTGCCCGGCGAGCCGCTCAGCCCGGAGCTGGACCGGTTGTTTGCCGAAGGCGACCTTTTGGTCCACGGGTCGGGGCCATCGCTCGTTGCCAAGGTGGAGGTCGCCGAATGGCATCGACGGACCGGAAAGCCGCATGGCATTTTCGGGGTGACAGTCGATCCGCTCCGGCCGTACGGATCGACGCTGGCGCGGGCGGCGAGCATGGTCAGCGCGATCGATGGTGACCTGCTCACCGAGCTCGAGCGCGAGGTGCTCGACACGGCCGCGTTCGTCTACTGCCGGGACTCGCTGACCGAGCGGTTCCTGGCCGGCCAGGGCCTCGGAGCGCCCACGATCGCGTTCGGTCCGGACGCCACCGTGATGTTCGACGTGGTCGACGACAGCGACGGCGAGGCGGTTCTCGCGGAGTACGGGTTGAAGCCCGGACGCTTCCTGTGCGTCGTACCGCGGCTGCGTTTCACGCCGTACCACCAGATCCGGAACTACCCACCCGCGGCCGAGGACGTTCGCCGGACGGCCTACAACGCGGGCTATCTGAAGTCCGACCTGGACGTTCTGCGGCAGACCGTGATCGGCTGGGTGCGAGCCACGGGCGAGCCGGCGCTCGTCGTGCCGGAGATGAGCTACGCGATGGAAGTCGCCGAGGCCGAGTTCGCGGGGACCTTCCCTGCCGACGTGGCCGACCTGGTCCACATCCTGCCGCGGTTCTGGGACCTGACCGAGGCTGCCGCGGTGTACCGGCGGGCCGGCGCGGTCGTGAGCATGGAGTGCCACTCACCTCTGATCGCCTTGGCGGAAGGCATTCCGTCGATCTACCTGCGGCAGCCGACCGACACGATCAAGGGCCAGATGTACAACGATCTCGGCCTGCCGCTGATCGAGCTGGGACCTGGGGCCGACGCTGCGGCCGGGCAACTCCTGCAGAAGATCGTCGACGACCGGTTGGCCGCGGCCGAACGCGCCCACGAGACGCGGGACGGCGCGCAAGAGCGCGTGCGGGGGATGGTCGAGACCGCCATCGCAGCGGTCGGCAGCAGGATCCGCTGATGTCGTCGGGGATCAAGGTGCGGCCTGGGATCGGCGCCGATCCCGGTGCGCCTGCCGCCCGCGAGACTCGCCTCCGCGGGCAGCTCGCGGCCCGGTGGCACCGGGACCGGGTGCTGCTCGTGCTCGCGGTGCCGGGAGTGATCGTCCTGGTGGTGTTCCACTACCTGCCGCTGCTCGGCAACGTGATCGCCTTCCAGGACTACCAGCCGTTCCTCGGCATCAGCGGATCGGATTTCGTTGGCCTGAGCAACTTTTCGGTGATCTTCGACGGCGACCCGGAGTTCCTGAACGCGCTCGTGAACACCTTGATCATCACGATGGTCCAGGTGCTGTTCGTGTTCCCGGTGCCGATCGCGCTGGCTCTGGTCCTCAACTCGATGCTGAACGAACGAGCCAAGAGGCTGACGCAGTCGATCCTCTACCTGCCGCACTTCCTGTCCTGGGTCATCGTCGTGGCGTTGTTCCAGCAGATGTTCGGGAACGGCGGAATGCTGAACGAGTGGCTGCGCTCCGCGGACCTGGGAACCTTCCACATCATCGGCGTACCGGAGCTGTTCAAGCTGCTGATCACGTCGCAGGTGATCTGGAAGGACACCGGATGGTCGACCATCATCTTCCTGGCCGCGCTGTCCAAGGTCGATCTGAACCTGTACGAGGCGGCGGCGATCGACCGGGCCGGCCCGCTGCGGCAGCTGTGGCACGTCACGCTGCCCGCGATCCGGCCCGTGATCGTCTTGCTGCTGATCCTGCGGCTGGGTGATTCGCTCACGGTCGGTTTCGAGCAGATCCTCCTGCAGCAGGGTCCGGTCGGCGCGCAGGCTTCCGAAGTGCTCGACACCTACGTCTACAACAACGGGATCATCGGCGGGAACTGGGGTGTCTCGGCCGCGGTCGGCCTGGTGAAGGGCGTCGTCGGCGTGGTTCTCGTGCTCGGGGCGAACCGGCTCGCCCATGCGATGGGGGAGCGGGGGGTGTACTCGAAATGACCGGACTGCTGGAGACCACCGCTGAACGCCGGGCTCGGCGCAACCGTCAAACGGCGTCGGACGAGCGGCCTGCCTGGATGGGGCGGCAACCGCGCTGGGCGACCGCGGCGCGCGGTGGACTGCTGACCGTCGCCTGCCTCGCGGTGATCGTCCCGTTCGTCGCCGTCGTGATGACGAGTCTGGCGCCGCAACGCGACATCAGCGCGCGCGGTGGACTTGTCCTCTTCACCAGCGAGCCGTCGCTCGCGGCGTACCGGGCCGTTCTGTCGGGAGGAGTGGTGACGCGGGCCCTCACCGTGTCGGTCGTGGTCACCGCTGTGGGCACTGTCCTGTCGCTGGCCTGCACCATCATGCTCGCGTACGCCCTGTCGCGGCCGGGATCGCTGTTGCACAAGCCCATCCTGCTGATGACACTGTTCACCCTCTTGTTCAATCCGGGCATGATCCCGATGTACCTGATCGTCAAGCAGCTCGGCCTGATCGACAACCTGGCGGCGTTGATCCTGCCGGTGGTGGTCAACGCCTTCAACGTGATCGTGATGCGGTCCTTCTTCCTCGAGCTGCCCGGTGAGCTGACCGAGTCGGCGAAGATCGACGGGGCCGGCGAACTCCGGATCCTCACCTTCATCGTCCTGCCGCTGTCGAAGGCCGTCGTGGCGGTGGTCGGCTTGTTCTACGCCGTCGCCTACTGGAATGCGTTCTTCTCCGCCCTGCTCTACCTGCCGTCGCCCGAGAAATGGCCGCTGCAGCTTGTCCTGCGGACGTTCGTCGTGAACCAGACGCCGCTCGGTACGGACGAGCTCTCGGCGTCGACCGAGTCGCTGCCGCCCCAGGCATCGATCCAGATGGCGATTCTCGTCATGTCCGTCATCCCGATCCTGATCATCTACCCGTTCATCCAGAAGCACTTCAGCAAGGGACTCCTGATCGGCGCCGTCAAAGGCTGATCGACCGGACGCCCGCCATGAGGAGGGACCGTAACCATGGATGCGTTTTCGCGCCGTACGTTGCTCAAAGGGCTGTCCGCGGCAGCCGTCGCCGGTGCCGCCGGATCAGCTCTCGGCTGCTCCGCCAAGACGACGACGGGAACCTCCGGCCGAATCGGAGCGGACGTTCTCCCGACGTTCGCCCAGGCCGGGAACGCCGAACCCGCGCTGAAGAGCGCAAGCCCGCTCGGGATGAGCGGGTACTTCGAGTACCCGCAGAATCCCGTCGCGGCGGTCAGTAAGCCCCCGTTGTCGGGTGGCCAGATCTCCGCACTCACCTACACCTTCGACCCGGTGGCGCCCGGCAAGTCCGACAATCCGCTGTGGCAGGAGGTCGACAAGCGACTTGGTGGACAGCTCGATATCACCTACGCGCCGGCGGCTGACTACGCTCAGCGGTTCGCGACGACCGTGGCCGGCGGGGATCTGCCCGACCTGGTGTCGATCTACGGTTCGGTGCAGCAGTTGCCGGCGTTGCTGAAGGCAAAGTTCACCGACTTGACGGAGTACTTGTCGGGCGATGCCGTCAAGGACTACCCGAACCTGGCGGGTCTGTCCACCGACTCGTGGCGCAAGACCGTGTACGGCAACGCCCTGTGGGGAGTACCGATCGCCCGGGTACCGATCCCGTCGGTCGCCTGGATCCGCGCCGACCTCGTCGCCGGTACCGGACTGCCCGCGCAGCCCAAGGACATCGGAGAGTTCAAGGCCCTGCTGAAAGGCCTGACCAACGAGCGCAAGTCCCGCTGGGCCTGCGGCGATCCGGGCAGCACCCTGACCATGATCGCGGCCTCCCTGGGCATCCCCGGCAGCTGGATCGAGGACGGCGGGAAGTTCACCTCCAACATCGAACTCGAGGCGTACGAGAAGGCGCTGGCCGACACCCGCGAACTGGCCGACGCCGGCGTCTTCCATCCGGACGGCTTGGTCGCGTCCAACAACCAACGCAACGACTGGTTCACCAACGGCACCACGCCGATCGTGTTCGGCGGGTACGCCGGCTGGAGCAAGTACGAGATGTGGGGAGCCGAGGTACCGGGCTTCAAGCTCGGGTCTCTTCCGATGTTCGGCTACGACGCGGCGAGCAAGCCCGTCCATCCTCGGGGGAGTGCGGCTCAGGCATTCACCGCTGTCACCAAGGCCGAGCCGGACCGGGTCCGCGAGGTGCTCCGGGTACTCGATTGGCTCGCCGCGCCGTTCGGATCTTCCGAGTACCTGCTGCGCAACTTCGGCATCGAGGGCCAGACGTTCAAGTTCGAGGGCAGCGACCCGATCATGAACTCGCGCGGTCAGAATCTGCGCCTGGTGCCGTTCGGGTACGTCAGCGGACCGACCCTGGCCATCTACGATCCGGGCCGGCGCGATGTCGCCCAGGCCCGCTTCGACTACCAGGAAGCCGCTCTGCCGATTCTCGCCCCTGATCCGACCCAGGGCCTGTACTCCGAGACCGATGCGGCCAAGGGGCTGCAGCTGGGCAAGGACCTGACCGATGCGCGGAACGGCATCTTGGCCGGACGCGCACCCGTATCGAGCTGGAAGGCAGCCGTGACCAAGTGGCGCAACGGCGGAGGCGACAAGATCCGGGCCGAGTATCAACAGGCCTTCTCGGAGGCGGGACCCAAGTGAGCCGTCAACTGGTGGCCCGGGCCGACGAGTTCCTGGCCGGTCGGCCGTATTCCATCATCGACCGGGAGCCGTCGGAGTGGACCGGAGACGCCCACGACTACTACTCGGTCGGCAACTACTCCTGGCCGAATCCGGAGACAGCCGACGGTCTGCCGTACATCAGGGTCGACGGCCGGCGGAACCCGGACGCGTGGAGCGATCGCTACGACAAACGGCGGTTCCGGCAGACGGTCGCGGCCGTCAACACCCTGGTGCAAGCCCACGTCCGTACCGGCGAGGCACGCTACGCCGACGCCGCGGTCGAACGTCTCGAACGCTGGTTCCTGGACCCGGCGACCGCGATGCGCCCCAACTTCGCTCACGCTGCCGCGCTGCCCGGTAGCCACGACGGTGCGGCGATCGGGCAGATCGAGGCGACGCTCCTGACCGACCTCGTGGATCACGTCGACCTGCTGGTGAAGGCCGGACGATTCACCGAGCGTCTCCCGCTCCTGCAGGACTGGTTCGCGGAGCTGACCCACTGGATGCGGTCGAGCGAGCTCGGCCGCCAGGAAGAACTGATGCCCAACAACCACGGAGTCTGGTGGGACGCGCAGGTACTGCGCTATCTGCAGTTCGTGGATGATCGGAGCGCGCTCACCAAGATCCTCGATCGGTTCGGCATCCGGCTGCGCCACATCGCTGTCGGCGGCGCGCTCCCGAGAGAACTGGCTCGTCCCGACTCGTTGCTCTACACCATCTACTGTCTACGAGCCTTCGCCGTCTGCTGTCGAGTCGCGGCTGCTGAAGGCCGCGACCTCTGGAACGCGCCCGCCGAACCCGGCTTCGGCAGTCTCCGCGACGCGTTCCACTTCTGGGCCGGAAACGCCAACAACGACCGTCGATGGATCTGGCCCCGGCAGCCCTCAGACCTCGACCGAACCGCTCTGTGGCTCGCCGACGAAGCCGCCGCCGTCTACCGGACCCCGAGCCTCAAAGCGTTCGCAGAAACCCTGCGAAGGCAAGACCTGCCCGCCCCTGAGATCCCGTCAACCGCAGCCATGGAACGAAGCATTTCCCCTACAAGCAAGGGATGACACAGATGCAAATCTCCGCCCCCAGTCGACTTGCTCGAAAGACGATGGCTCTGGCCGTGGCGTTGGCCCTGAGCGCCTCGGTGGGTTTCGCCGCAGTGACGAACTCACGAACCGCCAGCGCGGCAGATACCGCGGTGCCCAGCTACTCGGCGGGTATCGCGGGTGCGAGCTGGACGATCGAGAACGCCAGTGCCTGCAGTCCGACGTTGGGTGCCGGCGGCAACCTCCGGGAGGGCACCGGCTGGTTTCCTGGCAAGTGTCAGGGAGCGGCGCAGGCACCCCAGATCACCGGGACCTCGGACGCGCGGGCGTTGACGTTCCGCACGGACAAGGACTTCAGGTACGAAGGCGCCATCGTTGAGGACGCCGCCAAGAACACCTGGAAGGACGCTGCTGGAAACACCCTCCGGGACCGCTCGGAGCTGGCGACGGGGTGGGACCTGCCGTTCCACACCGACGTGTGGGTCGGGTTCGACGTTCGCATCCCCGCGGGCGTCGACGACGTGACGGGCAGCGGGGCGTACGTGCTGCAGCTGTGGCAGTGCAGAGCGAACCCGATCGGCGGCGTGCGCATCCAGTCCGGTGCCGGCAACGGGCACAATGTCCAGTTCGTGCGCCGTGGCGAGGAGCCGGGCAAGGACTACAACACGGCGCTGGCGACCAGGAGCGTCGGGACCGACGAGTGGCATTCCTTCGTCATCAAGTACCGGGTGGAGCCCTACCACGACGGCGCCCCGATGGGGAGTATCGCGGTGTACCACAAAAGAGTGGGAGCGACCACCGTCGAGGAGAAGGTCTTCGAGCAGGATGAGTACTTCGGCTACGCGACGCGTTCCACCTGCAAGGACGACTCCTTCAAGAACGAGTTCAGGATCAAGTTCGGCATGTACAAGGACTACCAGCCGGGCGCGACGTTCCGTTCCGACTTCCGGAACGTGAGGATCGGCGGCAGCAAGGCGGCGGTGCAGCCCTACAACCGCGGCTGATCAGTTGGCTGGGCCGGCGGCTGGCTCGTAGGTTGGGCAGGCGGGGCTTGGGTGCGCCCGCTGGGTGCGCGGGTCCAGGCACAGGTTGAGCATCTGCTCGGAGGACGTGCCGGGGCCGAGGTACACGACCCAGGTGTCGGTGACCGGTGACAGCGAGCTGTTCCGCAGGCCGGGGTACTGACCGTTGACGAGCATCGCCTTCGCCGGGATCCCGGCGCGGGTGATGGCCGTCGCGCTGGCCTTGGCTGCCTCGGCCGCGTCGAGACCGACGTCGGTCGGGTACTTGTCCAGCACTGCGATCCACTGACCGCGCTTGAACACCGGTGAGGTCAGCCCAGTGTTGACCTGAGGCGGCGTGGTCGTGCCAGTCGTCGGCACGGTCTTGGGCGCTGCCTTCGGGGCGGTCTTGGGCGCCGTCGCGGAGGACGGCGGGCTGCGGTCCGCCTTGGTCGCGCTGCCGCTCGTACTCGCGGTCGGCGCGGCCGGTGCGGCGGCGCCGCTGTCCGTCCCCGAGCCCATCCCCAGTCCGTCGTCCGGCGACTGCGCGGACGTCCCACGCGTCAGGATGAACGCGAACACCGCGACCAGTGCGGCCCCGGCGACCACCGCCGCGCCGATGGCGCTGTGCGAACGCTGTGCCCGCCGTGGCTTGGCGGCGCTGCGTCTGGCGCTGGTCTTCTGTTGTCTCCGGGCAGCCCGGGCGGGCGGCTTCCGGTGATCGACAGGTGTCACGGCAAGGGCCCCTCCCCAGATCACCCCTGATGGTCAGGTCGCTGCAGCTTAGACCGAACCGCTCGGTAAGTGAGCATCTCTCAGGTGGCAAGAATCTCTTTCCCTGCAAGGGAATCGCGCACCGCACACAGTCCCTCACGATGCGCCGACGAACAATCGTTTGACTCTTACAGAACGAGGTTGGACGACTGCGGATCCGCAATGTCTTGACCTAGACAGCGCTCTAGTTGATTGGCTGCCGGCATGCGTTATCTGACGATAGGCAGTGACCCCGCGCGGCAGCGCCGGGTGAGCCAGATCGCCCTCGGGGCGATGCTGATGGGGACGGCGACCGACGAGTCGACGTCGTTCGCGATCCTGGACCGGTACGTCGAGGCCGGCGGGACGTTCGTGGACACGGCGAACAACTACGCGTTCTGGGTGAACGGCACCCAGGGCGGCGAGAGCGAGCGACTGCTCGGCCGCTGGCTGCGGAGCCGCGGCCTGGGGGACGAGCTCACGATCGCGACCAAGGTAGGCGGCCGGCCGCCGCGCCCCGCGAAGCAGTTGAGCGAGGACCTGGAGGGCCTGTCGACGCAGGTCATCAAGGAGTCCTTGGCTCGCAGCCTGGAGAATCTCGGCCGCGACCACGTCGACGTGTACTACGCCCACGTCCCGGATCCCGCCGTACCGCTGGAGGAGCAGGTCGAGGCGTTCGGGTCGCATGTCGCGGAGGGGACTGTCGGTCTGGTCGGGCTGAGCAACTACTGGAGCTGGCAGATCGAGCGCTTCCGGACGCTGGCCGCTGCGGCAGGGTTGCCGGGGTGTGAGGTGCTGCAACACCACCACACGTACTTCCGGGCCAGAACCGACCAGGGTGGGCTCCGCTCGCGCGACGGTGCCATCGGGGTGGCCGACGGACAGTTGCTCAGCTATCTACGTGCTGAGCCGAGCATGACGCTGGTCGCGTACTCACCACTCCTCAGCGGCGGCTATGTCCGAGCCGACAAGCCCCTGGACGAGTCGTACGACCACGCCGGTACTAGAGCTCGCCAGCTCGCGCTGAACGACATAGTACGCGAGACCGGCGCCACCGCGAACCAGGTGGTCCTGGCATGGCTGATGGGCGGCGACATCCCAATCATCCCGCTGGTAGGCGCGTCTTCAGTCGCCCAACTCAACGAAACCCTCGCAGCCACCGACCTGCACCTAACCCCCGACCAACGCCACCGCCTAGACGCACCCGGCCAGAACTGACACCAGTGCGTGGATAAGGTCATGCCTCCTGTGCGTCGGTGAGGAGTGGTGGATGACCAGCTTCAACGAACGCCTGGTCCTCAAGCAGCAGCCGGTGACCAGGACGGTCCTGAGCCAGGTGACGTGGGATCACGACTGGGATCTGGTGGACGTCGGCCGGATCGGCGACGACCCGTACGTCGACGTCTGGCGTACCGAGGACGGGGCGGTGGAGATCCACTACGTCGAGGACGGATTGGTCGGGTTGAGCTACGTCACGCTGTACGGCGATGATGTCGCGACCGCCCGTGGACAGATCGAGGCTGGGTGCGCCCTGTGGTCTCCGGCTGATGCGTTGGTTGCGGAGCAGACTGCTGAGAGTCGCGATGACCGGTTGCGGGCGATCTACGCCGCCGCGCTGTCGGCGACTGGAGCGCCTCAGACGGAGCTGGTCGAAGCGTTCCGCGCGCTGGCGCGCACCGATGACGATGCAGGTATCCGGCAGGCGATCGTGGTGGCTACCGGGTACCTGCCGTGGCCTGAGCTGGTCGACCTCGTGCGGGAGCTCGGTCGTGACGACCCGACCGATCACGTGCGTCACAACGCGGCGGTCCTGCTCGAAGGGCTACGTGCCTGACGGGATGCCGTCGTAGTTTGCTTGGGGGCGGGTGTCGAGGGCGTCTTCTAGCCAGGTGTCGATGTCGACGTCGCCGGTGAGGATGTGGGTGACGTACGCCGCGCGCTCGTGGCTGAGGATTTCTAGTTCCCAGATGCAGGGAGCGGCGCCGAGCGGGGCCGGGCGGAGGTCGTCGACGTCCATGCCGCTGAAGATGCTCAGGCGGGAGTGGAAGTCTCGCGCCCAGCTCTGCACCACCAGGTGGATGGCGTCCTCGCCGAGGTGCAGTACGACGACTCCGAGGCCGACCGAGCCCATCGCGTCGTCGAACTCGAGCTGACGGGTCGCCGTACCGCGGGCGATGTCGACCATCTGGTCGTCCCACTGCCGGCCGCGCGCGGTCACGACGTACGGCTTCACCAGACGGTTGGTGTACCGCCACGGCATCAGCGGCGTGACGGGGCGGGGTCGGTACGCCTCTGCGAGTCCGGTCAGCGCAACAGCTGCCGCACCGGCCAAGGCGGGATCAGAGGCGGGCACCGACCCAGTCTTACCGCACGATGAGGTCGAAAAGCGACACTGCCGGCCTCAGAAGAGACCGGCAGTGCCGGAGCGCTTGTCAGAGCGCTTGTTAGACGATGTCCGTCGCCTGCGCGGCGATCGCGCGGGTCAGGTCGGCCTGGGCCTCGGTGACGTACCGGAGCGTCGGCGCGTCGACCGACGACGACTCGGCGGCCAGCCAGCCGGTGAGCGCGTCCAGCGCGCCCTGGTCGGCCAGGTGCCGCGGGGACAGGTACACCAGCACGTTCTCGCCCATCGACGAGCCGAGCCGCGTGTACACGTCCTTGGCGGCGCTGAGGTACTTGTCGACGTACGGCCGCAGCAGGTCTTCCTGACCGGGCTGCTGGAAGCCGAGGATGGTCCGGAACTGGGTCTCGTTCGGGGTGTCCTCGGACTCCACCGCGATCCGCCAGGCCTCTTCCTTCGCCTCGACGGTCGGCCGGGCCGCACGGGCCTGGGCGGCCCGCTCCTGCCCGGTGATCGTGGTGTCGCGGGTCAGCTCGTCGTCGATCTCGTCCGCACCGATCCGGCCGAGGCGGGCCAGCGCCACGATCAGCGTCCAGCGCAGGTCGGTGTCGACGACCAGGCCCTCCGGCAGGTCGCGACCGTCGAGCCATCCGGCGAGCCGGTCAGCGCCCTCGGTGGAGAACACCGCCGAGCTGTAGGCCCGGACGAACGCCAGCTGGTGGTCGCTGCCCGCCTTCGCCTCGGCGACCAGCCCGGCCAGCGCCTCCTCGAACCGTGCCCGCAGAGCGGCCCGGTTCTGCGGAGCGGCGTACTGGTTGATCGCGTTGCTTGCCTGCGCGAGCAGCGAGCGGACACCGGTCAGGTCGGTCTCGGCCCGGATGCCGCGCAGCACGATGCCGACGTACTGGCTGGCCGGCATCTCGGCGTCGCGGGTCATGTCCCACGTGGAGCCCCACGCGAGCGCCCTGGGCAGCGACTCGGTGAACTGGTCGATCGACTCCACCAGCGTCGCCCGGGACCGCTCGTCCATCCGGATCTTCGCGTAGGTGAGGTCGTCGTCGTTCAGCAGCACCAGGTCCGGCTGGGTCGCGCCGGTCAGCTCAGGCAGCTCGGTGCGCGGCCCGTCGATGTCCACCTCGAACCGCTCGGTGCGGACCAGGCCGGAGTCGGTACGCCGGTACAGGCCGACCGCGAGCCGGTGCGGGCGCAGTACCGGGAACTTCTCGGTGGCGGTCTGCTCGATCGCGAACGACGTGAACGCGCCCTGGTCGTCGACCGCGAAGTCGGCGCGCAGCGTGTTCACCCCGGCGGTCCGCAGCCAGCGCTCGGTCCAGTCGTCCAGGTCGCGCCCGGACGCCTTCTCCAGCGGCTTCAGCAGGTCGGTGAGCTCGGTGTTCCCGAACGCGTGGTCGTGGAAGTACTCCTTCAGCGCGGTGATGAAGGTGTCCTCACCGACGAACGCGACCAGCTGCCGCAGCGTCGAGGCGCCCTTGGCGTAGGTGATGCCGTCGAAGTTCACCTCGACCGCGTGGAAGTCGATCATGTCGGCCGCGATCGGGTGCGTCGACGGCAGCTGGTCCTGCCGGTACGCCCAGTTCTTCCGGGCGTTGCAGAACGTCGTCCACGCGTCGGAGTACTTCGTCGTCGCGACCACCTGCGCCCAGTGGCTGGCCCACTCGGCGAACGACTCGTTCAGCCACAGGTCGTCCCACCAGGTCATCGTGACCAGGTCGCCGAACCACATGTGCGCCAGCTCGTGCAGGACGGTGTTGGCGCGCGCTTCCATCTCCGCGTGCGTCGTCCGGCTGCGGAACAGGTACTCGTCGCGGAGTGTCACGCAGCCCGCGTTCTCCATCGCACCCATGTTGTACTCCGGCACGAAGGCCTGGTCGTACTTGTGGAACGGGTACGGCGTACCGAACGCTTCCTCGAACAGCGCGAAGCCCTGCTTGGTGACCTCGAACAGGTCGTCGACGTCCAGCGCACCCTTCAGCGACGGACGGCACAGCAGCGACAGCGGGTACGTCCCGTGCGGACCCTCGTACACGTCGGTGACGACGTGGTACGGACCGGCGACCACAGCGGTGATGTACGTCGAGATGCGCTCGGTCGGCGGGAACTCCCAGCGGGCCAGCTCCTCGCCGCTCTCACCCTGGTACGGCGTGGGCTCGGGCGTCGGGGCGTTCGAGATCACGACCCAGCGGGCCGGTGCGGACACGGTGAAGGTGAAGACGGCCTTCAGGTCGGGCTGCTCGAAGGTGGTGAACACCCGGCGGGCGTCCGGCACCTCGAACTGGGTGTAGAGGTACGTCTCCTTGTCGGCCGGGTCGACCGAGCGGTGCAGCCCTTCACCGGTCCGCGAGTACAGGCAGTCGGCCACCACGGTCAGCTCGTTACGCTCCGCCAGCCCGTCGAGCTGGATCCGGGCGCCGTCGTACACGGTGTCCGGGTCGAGGGCGACGCCGTTCAGGGTCACCTCGCGGACCTTCTCCGCGATCAGGTCGGCGAACGTGCTCGCGCCGGCCTCGGCGGCGAACGTGATGGTGGTCACCGACGGGTACGTCGGGGCTCCGGTCGGGGCGTTGGCCAGGTCGAGCTCGATCGCGTAACTCACGTCACTGACCACGCCCGCCCGGGAACGCGCCTCGTCGCGCGTCAGGTTGGTTCCAGGCATGTCGGCATCCTATGCACCTGGCTCACACGTTGGATGCGGGTTTCCCCCCGACATTGGGTAAGGGATACCGAGTCGGTATAACCATTCCTTCAACTTTGTATGATGGTGAATATGACTGCCTCCGCAGATTTCTGGTTCGACCCGGCCTGCCCCTGGGCCTGGATGACGTCCCGCTGGATGCTCGAGGTCGAGCAGGTCCGGGACGTGAAGACGACCTGGCACGTGATGAGCCTCGCCGTCCTGAACGACGGCCGTGACGAGCTGAACGACAAGTACAAGAGTTTCCTGACCAACGCCTGGGGTCCGGTCCGCGTGCTGATCGCGGCCGAGCAGGCGCACGGCAACGAGGTCCTGCTGCCGCTCTACACCGCGCTCGGCCAGCGGATCCACGTCGGCGGCCGGGGGATCGGCGACGGCAAGGGTGACGTCGTCAAGGAGGCGCTCGCCGAGGTCGGGCTGCCGGCGGCGCTGATCGAGGCGGCCGACACCGACCGGTACGACGACGCGCTGAAGAAGTCGCACCACGCCGGGATGGACCAGGTCGGCATGGAGGTCGGTACGCCGGTGATCTCGGTCGAGGGCACCGCGTTCTTCGGCCCGGTCGTGACGCCGGCCCCGAAGGGTGAGGCGGCCGGCAAGCTGTGGGACGGCGTCCGCCTGGTCGCGGGGACCGAGGGTTTCTTCGAGATCAAGCGCACCCGCGACCGCGGTCCGATCTTCGACTGACGGTTCAGGGGTTGTCCTGGAGCCCTCCGGCCGGTGAAAGTTGCTCACTCAGGATTCCGTCCAGTGGTGAGTAGGTTCCAGATGACCTTGCGTGATGAGCTGCCAGCAGTCGGTGACCTCGTAGTGCCGGACGGGCTGACAGCCGGTCTGGCTGTCTTCGACCGTCAGACCGGGCAGTTCGTCCAGCAACTCGACGCGGATCGGGCGTTCCGGTCGGCGTCGGTGGTGAAGCTGCTGCTCGTGCTCGACTTCTTGTGGGACCGCGGCCCGGAGTACGACGTACCGGCCGCGGACCGCGAGCGGCTCGAGGTGATGCTGCGCAGCAGTGACGACGACGCGGCGAGCTACTACTGGGAAGAGCTCGGCGGTACGGCCATCGTGGACCGCATGGTCGAGCGGCTCGGTCTGACCCACACGGCGGGCCCGCCAGTCACGCACCCGGGCTTCTGGGGGTACGTCGCGATTACCGCAGCCGACACGGTGCGGATCTACCGCTACGTGCTGGACCGGGCTCCGCAGCCGGTCCGCGAGTACGTGATGGATCTACTGCGCCGGCCGACCCGCTACGGCACGGACGGCTTCGATCAGTACTTCGGCATCGCATCGGTGTTCGACCCGGACTTCAGCCTCAAGCAGGGCTGGTCCGGGTTCCACGGGTCCAGCGGCTACCAGTCCGATCGCGCGAAGCCGTCCTCCGCGCTGGACCTGGTCAGTGACGCACTGCATACGACTGGAACCGTCGGAGTCGACGACCGGACGATCGTTGCCGTTTTCACGCTGCACCCGAGCGGAACACAGTACGGGAAGGCGTACACGGACGTGACGCGGTTGACGCGGACGCTGACCGTGCCGGGTGCGGTGCGGAGCGCCGGCAGCTGGGTGATCACCACAGGGGAGGGTGTGCGGGTGCGGACAGCGCCCAACACGTCCGGTGGGATCCTGGGGCACCTGCCGTCCGGGGTGGAGGTTCTGGTCAGCGGACAGATGCAGGGCGAGCTGATCGACGTACCGCCGCGGTCCAGTGAGTGGTGGGCCTATCTGCCGAAGTACGGCGGCTACGTGACCAACGTGTACGTCGGATCGGGTGCACCCAAGCTCCCGGGCGTCCCGGTGTGTCAGTAGATTGCTCGCCATGCGAGTGCACATCGGCTCCGACCATGCCGGCTTCGAACTCAAGAACCACCTCGTGCAGCACCTGACTGCTGCCGGGCACGACGTCGTGGACCACGGTCCCGCGGTGTACGACGCCGTGGACGACTACCCGCCGTACTGCCTGCGCACCGGACAGGCGGTGGTCGACGAGCCGGGCAGTCTGGGCATCGTGATCGGTGGCTCCGGCAACGGTGAGCAGATCGCCGCCAACAAGGTGAAGGGGGTCCGGGCGGTTCTGGCCTGGAGCACCGACACCGCGCGGCTCGGTCGCGAGCACAACAACGCCAACGTGATCAGCGTGGGCGCCCGGATGCACACCGAGGAGGAGGCAGCCGGTTTCGTCGACACGTTCCTGGCGACCGACTACTCCGGTGAGGAGCGGCACACCCGGCGGATCGAGATGCTGACCGGCTACGAGTCGACCGGCGAGCTCCCGCCGCTGCCCTGACTGTCCTGAGTGCCCTGAGTCTTCTGAGTGCCCTGTTGGTCGCCGTCCGGTGGCGGTAGCACCGGTCGGCGGCCGGCGGGCCGGTGCGGCCGGGAGACGTCGCGAGCCCGCATGCTGCGGCCGACGCCGACCACCGCTGGAGTGGGCGGCCCGCTCCGCCCCTTGGAACCACCTGTCGTCCCCATATGAGGAATCATGCCTGAAGGTCACACCCTGCACCGGTTGGCGAACGACGTCTGGGACGCGTTCGGCGGCCGGCCGGTCCGGGCGTCCAGCCCACAGGGCCGGTTCGCCGAGGGCGCCGCACTGCTCGACGGCCACCTCCTGCGGCAGACCGAGGCGCACGGCAAGCACTTCCTCGCCGATGTCGAGGGCGCGGGCTTCCTGCACATCCACCTCGGGCTGATCGGCAAGATGGACATCAAGCCGGCTCCGGTCCCCGAGCCGGTCGGCCAGGTCCGGCTGCGGTTGCAGAACGCGACGGCGTACGCCGATCTGCGCGGGGCGACCGTGTGCGAGGTGATCACCGGCGAGGAACGCGACAAACTGCTCGGCCGGCTCGGCCCGGACCCGTTGCGGGACGACGCCGACCCCGAGCTCGCCTGGAAGCGCATCCACCGCAGCAAACTGCCGATCGGGCAGCTGCTGATGAACCAGGACGTGCTCAGCGGCGTCGGCAACGTGTACCGCGCCGAGGTGTTGTTCCGGGCCAAGCTGAACCCGATGACGCCCGGCAACGTGGTGAAGAAGCGCGAGTGGCAGGGCATGTGGGACGACCTGCTCGAGTTGATGAAGTACGGCGTGGAGACCGGCCGGATCGACACCGTCGCCGTCGACCACACCCCGGAGGCGATGGGCCGTGACCCGCGCCAGGACGACCATGGCGGTGAGGTCTACGTCTACCGGCGGCAGGGGCAGCGCTGCTACGTGTGCCAATCGGTGATCCGGACCAAGATCCTGGCCGGCCGGAACCTGTTCTGGTGCCCTAAATGCCAGCGAACCGGTCTCACTCGCAAGGGCTGACGACTCTCAGTCGTGTTGCGAATTGATGCGTCAATGGAGAGGTGCCGTTATCTTCTTCACACCATGAGAAAGAGCGGCGGTGTCGCGCTGGCACGACGCATCGGCCGCCGGGTCGAGGCGCTGGGCCGGCGCGCCCGCAAGTCGCACCGGGTCGCGTTCGTCGCACTCGCCATGGTGCAGGTGTTGATCGCCATCGCGAGCGATACGTGGATGACGTTGGTGCCGGCGTCCTTCCTGATCATCCCGTTGGTGGTCGGCGGTGTCCTGCTGCGGTTCGGCGAGCTCGTCGCGCTCACCGGAATCACCACGGCGCTCGGCCTGTACGTCGTAGTGTCCCGCGGACCGACGCTGCCTCGGATCGGGTTCGTACTGGTGATCGCGATCGTCGGCTGGATCATGATCGCGAGCGCGAAGGTGCGCAGCCGGCTCGGCGTGGCCGGCACTCGCAGCGAGTCGATGCTGATGGAGTTGCGGGACACGCTGACCGCGCAGGGCGAGTTGCCCAAACTGCCGCCCGGTTGGCGGGTGGAGGTGGCGATCCGGTCCGCCGGTGGTTCTTCGTTCTCCGGTGACTTCGTGGTGTCGACGGTGCATGACGACGTACTCGAGGTGGCGCTGGTCGACGTGTCCGGGAAGGGCATCGATGCCGGGACGCGGGCGCTGCTGTTGTCCGGTGCGTTCGGCGGGCTGTTGGGCGTCGTACCGGAGGAGGAGTTCCTGCCGTCGGCGAACCGGTACATCCGGCGTCAGGACTGGGACGACGACTTCGCGACCGTGGTGCATGTCGCGATGGACCTGCACACCGGCGAGTTCGACGTCCGGACGGCCGGGCATCCGCCGGCGATCCAGTTCGACGCGTGGTCGGGGCGGTGGCAGACGCGCGACGCGGACGGGCCGCTGCTCGGGCTGATGGAGGCCGCCGAGTTCGACCCGAACCGTGGCCAGTTGAAGCCCGGGGACGCGCTCTTCCTGTACAGCGACGGCATGGTGGAGACGCCGCGGCGGGACATCGGCCGCGGTACCGACCGCCTCGCCGGCCACGCGGAACGCCTGGTGGCACAGGGTTTCCGGGGCGGCGCCGCCGAACTCGTCGCCGCCGCCGGCGGCCCGGGCGACGACTCGGCCATCGTCATCATCCACCGCATGGCGCACGTCTGACGTATTCGCCGGAGCAGGTGCGTCGGTCCGCGACGCCGTGGTCGCCCTGCTGATGGCGTAGCGTGCTCCGTCGTGACGATCGACGGGCTGGGCGACACCTTCGACGCCGTGGCGGATCGGGCGGCTCCGGACGTGTCGTTCGACGAGCTGGTCGCGATGATGCCGGAGGCGTTGCGGGAGGTGTTCCCGCCGTACCGCTGGCAGCTGGCGAAGTTGTGGGAGCTCGATCTCAAGGTCGAGCCGGTCGAGATCGCCGACCTGGTCTGGATGTTCGACCTGCCGCTGTGGCAGCTGGAGGGCGAGCGCTTCAAGGTCACGCCGCACCAGGTCGCGGAGACGCCGATGAACTTCCGCGCGCACTACCAGCGGGTGATGGACGCGGACCTGGATTTCCCGATCAACCTGGTGGCGTACCGCGGCCGGCTGGTGGTGCTCGACGGTATCCACCGGCTGCTGAAGGCGCACTTCCTGCGCCGCCGCTGGATCGAGGGCACGATCGCCACCGCGACGCAGCTGAAGTCCTGCGCTCCCTGACGACCTCGGGTTGGCTCCAAGAGCTGTCGAGTTGGCAGGATGACCGCATGGACAGCGTGGAACGTGAGGTGTACGTCGAAGCTCGGCCGGAGGTGGTCTGGTCAGCGGTCACGCAACCGGATGTGTTCGCCCAGTGGTACGCGTTCGGTGGTGCGGAGATCGACCTGCGTCCCGGCGGGCGGCTGGTGATGCGATGGGACGAGCACGGTGAGTTCCGCGGCTTCGTGGAGAAGGTGGAGCCGGGCCGCCGGTTCGCCTACCGCTACGCCGTCGACCCAGGCGTCGACCCCGCACCAGGCAACTCCACGGTGGTCGAGTTCACCCTGACCCCGGAGGCCGAAGGCACCCGCCTACTCGTCGTCGAGTCCGGTTTCGACCGCCTGGACGCCACCCCCGAACAACAGTCCGCCCACGCCACCCAGTCCACCCACGCCTGGGAAAACGCCCTCACCGCCCTGACCGCCCTCGCCCCAACCCTCTGACTTCCATCGAGGACCACCTACGGTTGGTGAGAAATGACGCGCCGTGGGTGTGGATGGTGATGTGTCACCATTATCATGGGTGATATGACAACGAACAACGACGAGTACGTGCCGAGCACTGCTGACTGGGTCCGCGAGCAGGTGGAGAAGGTCACCGCGGCCGGTACCACCGCCGCGGTGGACATCCAGGGCCTCCGGGTCGTGCTGATGACGATGCGTGGCGCCAAGTCCGGGAAGATTCGCAAGGTGCCGGTGATGCGCGTCGAGCACGACGGCGCGTACGCCGCGGTCGCGTCGCTCGGCGGCGCCCCGAAGAACCCGGTCTGGTACTACAACCTGAAGGCCGACCCGAAGGTCACCGTCCAGGACGGTGAGATCACCAAGGAGTACGTCGCCCGCGAGGTCGACGGTGCCGAGTACGACGAGTGGTGGCAGCGCTCGGTCGACGCCTACCCGTCGTACGCCGAGTACCAGACGAAGACCACCCGGAAGATCCCGCTGTTCGTGCTCGACCCGGTCGAGTAGGCCCTGCGCCCCAGCCGGTCTGTCCGGCTGGGCCACTAAGTCATTGCAAAGATCCGGCGTGGGATGACGGGCGGTGACCGGCCCGGGACCAGGCTTGTGAGACGCTGGCGACGGCTGGGTTCACCGTGATCCGGCCCGGCGCGTGGCGTCGCTTGAGTTCCGGGAGTTGTCCTGACCACACACGACGCGGTGCGGGAACCGTTCGTCGGGTCGACGCGGCTGCGTCTGGCCGGACTTGCACTGCATGCTTATACCGCGAGCGGAACGGTGCTCGCGTTGCTGATCGTGATTGCTGCGATCGACGGTGACGCCGTCCGGGCCCTCTGGCTCGGACTGGCCGCCCTGGTGATCGACGGTACCGACGGGATGCTGGCGCGCCGGCTGCGGGTCAAGGAGACCATCCCGTGGTTCGACGGCGCGATGCTCGACAACATCGTCGACTACCTGACCTACGCGTTCGCCCCGATCGTGCTGCTCTGGACCGGCGGCTACCTGCCGTCCGGCACCTGGGGCGCGGTCCTCGGCGCGCTGCCGTTGCTTGCCTCCAGCTACCAGTTCTGCCGGGTCGACGCGAAGACCGAGGACCACTTCTTCCTCGGCTTCCCCAGCTACTGGAACGTGGTCGCGTTCTACATCGTGATCCTCGGTCTCAGCCCGGTCACCACCGGGATCCTGCTGGTGCTGTTCTCGGTGCTCGTCTTCATCCCGGTGAAGTACGTGTACCCGTCGCGCACCAAGGCGTTCCGCTCGCTGAACCTGCTGACCACCGCGATCTGGCTGGCGTCGTACGCCGTACTGCTCGCGCAGATGCCGAACCCGAACACGATCGTGGTCGTGATCTCGCTCGCCTACCTGGTGTACTACGCCGGGCTCAGCCTGTTCCTCACCTTCTGGGCGCCACGCCGCAAGGTCGACGCCTAGTGGTTCTCGGTCTCGGCGCGGCGCTCGGCGCCGCGGTGCTGTTCGGTGTCGCCGCGATCCTGCAGGCGGTCGGGTCCCGGAAGGTGCCGACGGAGTCGGAGCTGGACCCGCGGCGCCTCGGTGGGTTCATCGCCGCACTGCTGAAGCAGCCCGCGTTCCTCGGTGCGCTGGCGCTGAACCTGGCGGGCTTCGGCTTGCACTTCGTCGCGTTGCGGTTGCTACCGCTGTATCTCGCGCAGGCCGGGATCGCGGTCAGTCTGGTCGTGACTGCGCTGCTCGCGACGCGGTTGATGTCGGACCAGCTCAGCGTGCTCGAGTGGTCCGCGGTCATCGCGGTCTGTGTCGGACTCGGCGTACTCGCGGTCTCGGCCGGAAACGCCGGCGACAGCGCGCAACATCACGGCCTGACCGTCGGCCTCATCGTGGGCCTTGTCGTCATCGCAACCCTGGGCGCGCTCGCGAGCCGATCCCAGCACGGCGTCTCGACCGCCCTGCTCGGCATGCTTGCCGGCCTGGGGTACGCCGGGGTTGCCATCTCGGCGCGGTTGCTCCAGGACGGGTCGCTGGCCGAGCTGGTCCGGAGCCCGACGCTGTACACGCTGCCGATCAGTGGCGCGCTCGCGTTCATCCTCTACTCACTGGCGCTGCAGCGTGGTTCGGTGACGTTGGCAACCACGCCGATGATCGCCCTGCAGACCATCACGCCGGCGGCCGTCGGTGTCTTCGTCCTCGACGATGCCGTCCGCGCGGGTTGGTGGCCGGCCGCAATCATCGGCTTCCTGCTCTCCGCCGCCGGCTCCGTCATCCTCGTCCGCTTCGAAAGCGTGAAGCACGAACCAAGCAGCCGTTAGCGGGTCGGCCACTTCCAGGGTGGCTCGTCGAGAGGGCCCTGGTCGGTGATGGTCGTGGCGCCTTGCTGCTTTGTCAGTTCGAGGGTGTGGAGGTCGGGGGAGAGGGCCTCGAGCGACGCAATGAAGGGGCGGGCGTGGGTCACCACGATCACCTGGGTCTCCTTCGCCGCCGTGACGACCAGGTTGGCCAGTGCTGGCAGGAGCTCCGGGTGAAGGCTCGTCTCGGGCTCGTTGAGGACCAGGAGGTCTGGCGGGCGTGGCGTGAGTAGAGCGGCGACCCAGAGCAGGTATCTGAGGGTGCCGTCGGACAGTTCGGCGCCTGAGAGTGGCCGGAGCAGACCGTGCTGGTGGAAGGCGACCTCGAAGCGGCCGGACGTGTTGACGACCTCCACCCGGCTGCCTGGGAAGGCGAGCTCGACGGCCTCGTGGAGGGCGCCGCGGGGTCCTAGTTCGCGGACGGTCTGGAGCGCGGCCGCCACGTCGGCGCCGTCCGGGGCGAGGACCGCCGTACGGGTGCCGATCTGGACGCGGCGGGCTGGAGCGTCGGCGTCCGTACGGAAGTGGTCGTAGAAGCGCCAACCGCGCATCCGGTCTCGCACGAGCAGCAACTCCGGCGCGCGCTCCGGATCCGCGAACTCGCTGAGCATGCTGTCGAAGGTCTGCAGTTGATGTCCCGCGCGCTCCCAGTCACCGCTGGCGGAACGGATCCGCACCTCGCGGTTGCTGCGCTCGACCAGCGTCGCGGCCGGCCGCAGGAACGGGCCGGACCAGAGAGCCTCCCGTTTGATCTCCGGGTCTAGGTCGAACGCGGATCCATGCGCGATCGGCAACCCAAGGTCCATCAGGTAGCCGTAGTCGTCACCGGCGAACCCCATCCGCAACGTCACTGGGCCGGTCCGCCGCGTGCCCTGAGCGGGGCGGCCCTTCCGGACGTGCTCGGGCCCGGCCCACAGCGTCGACTGCAGACCGCCCTCGCGCGCCAGCGCCGCTATGGCACCGTTTCGCGAGGCGTCGGCCAGCAACCGGAGCGCACGGTACAGGCTCGACTTGCCGGTCCCGTTCGCCCCGGTCACCACGTTCAGCCCGCCCAGCGGCATGACGATCCGCCGCAGGGACCGATAGTTCTCCACCGCCAGCGTCGTCAACACACGACCAAGCTACAGACGCCCTCAGACAATGCGGCGATGTCACAGGTGCGCGCGATATCTCGTCTCGGGGACGACGAAAGGAACGAGATGAGCATGCGAGTGTTCGTGGCTGGTGGTAGCGGTGTGCTGGGTCGGAGGCTGGTGCCGCAGTTGGTGGCTCGCGGTCACCAGGTGACGGCGACCACGACGAGCAAGGGGAAGCTGAACCTGCTCAAAGCGGCCGGCGCCGACGCGGTGGTGATGGACGGACTCGACGGCGCGTCTGTCGGTGAGGCGGTCGCGCTGGCGAAGCCGGACGTGATCGTGCACCAGATGACCGCGATCTCGATGACGCACGCGGGCAAGCCCGACATCAAGCACCCCGACCGCTGGTTCGCTCAGACGAACCGGCTGCGCACCGAGGGGACCGACCACCTGCTCGCCGCCGCCGAGGCGGTCGGTGTGCCGCACTTCGTCGCGCAGGGCTACGCGAGCTGGAACGGCATCCGCGAAGGCGGCTGGGTGAAGACCGAGGAGGACCCGCTCGACCTGCTCGAGGGAACGGCGGCGTACGTCGGTCTGAAGGCCCTGAGCCGGATCGAGGAGCTCGTGGTCAAGACCGGGGGTGCAGTGATGCGGTACGGCGCCTTCTACGGGCCCGGCGCCATCGACGACCAGGTGGAGCTGGTGCGCAAACGCCAGTACCCACTGGTCGGCAAGGGGACTGGTTACAGTTCTTGGGTGCACCTGGACGACGCGGCGAGTGCGACTGTGCTGGCGGTCGAGCAGAAGGTCACCGGCGTGTTCAACATCGTCGACGACGACCCGGCGCCCGCCGGCGACTGGCTGCCGTACCTGGCGAAGTGTGCCGGTGCGAAGCCGCCGATGCGGATCCCGGTGTGGTTGGCGCGCCCGCTGGCGGGGGACCAGGCGGTGGTGATGATGACCGAGGGGCGTGGCTTCTCGAACGCCAAGGCGAAGAAGGAGCTCGGCTGGGAGCTCCGGTACCCGTCGTGGCGGCAGGGCTTCAAAGCTGAGTTGGCGGCGTGATGGTCGAGGAGTTCGAGGAGCTGCGGCCGCTGCTGTTCTCGATCGCCTACCGCATCCTCGGCAGCGTCAGCGAGGCAGAGGACGCCGTACAGGAGACGTGGTTGCGATACGACGCTTCCGGGACCCGTCCCGTGTCGACGAAGGCCTTCCTGTCAGCAGTGGTGACGCGTATCTCGGTCGACGTACTGCGGTCCGCGCGGCACCGGCGGGAGGAGTACGTCGGGCCGTGGTTCCCGGAGCCGTTGCTCTCGGACCCGTACGAGGACCCGGAGCGCGCGGCCGAGCTCGCCGACTCGGTGTCGATGGCGGCGCTGCTCCTGCTCGAACGGTTGTCCCCGCTGGAACGGGCGGCGTTCGTGCTGCGCGAGGTGTTCGGTTTCGGCTTCGCCGAGGTCGCCTCCGCGCTGGGGCGTTCGGAGGCCGCGTGCCGTCAGCTGGCGACGCGGGCGCGGCGGCACATGGACGACGGGCGCCAGCGGTTCGCGGCGGATCGACGGGAGCGGGACGAGCTCGCGGTGCGGTTCTTCGACGCCTTCAGAGAAGGTGCTGTCGGCAATCTGATGCAGTTCCTGGCGGCCGACGTACAGCTGGTGGGCGATGCGGGAGGGAAGGCGCCGCAGTGGGGCCGTGGTCTGATCGTCGGCGCCCGGAACGTGGCCGGCATGCTGTCGGCGCTCGCGGAGCCGTTCGCACAGATCGGTGGGGTCGTGGAGCCGCATGAGGTGAACGGACAGCCGGGGGCGATCTTCCGCGACGCGGACGGGCGCGTGGTGAACACGTGGACGCTGGACATCGCCGACGGGCAGATCGTGGCGATCCGTGCGGTGGTGAACCCGGACAAGCTCCGGCACGTCGGTCCGGTCGCCGACGCCTGGTCCGTCGTCCGGGAGACCACCGAGGCACGCCGTACCGTCTAGACAGCAGTGCGGGCGCGCAGGGAGACCCCACGCGCCCGCACCTTAGGTATGACTCAGGCCAGTGATTCTTCCCAGGCCTGGTGCAGCCCGGCGTAGTGCCCGTCGACCGTGATCAGGTGGTCGGGCGAGCCGTCCTCGATGATCTGGCCGTACTCGAGGACCAGCACGCGGTCCGCGGTCTCGACGGTGGACAGCCGGTGGGCGATCACGATCGCCGTCCGGTCGGCCAGGATCGTCTTCAGCGCCCGCTGGATCAGCCGCTCGCTCGGGATGTCCAGACTCGACGTCGCCTCGTCCAGGATCAGTACGGCGGGGTTCGCCAGGAACGCCCGCGCGAACGCGACCAGCTGCCGCTGACCCGCGGACAGCCGCGAGCCGCGCTTCTCGACCGGGGTGTCGTACCCGTTCGGCAGCGCGGAGATGAACTCGTGCGCGCCGATCACCTTCGCGGCCTCGACGATCTCCTCCATCGTGGCGCTCGGCTTCCCGAACCGGATGTTGTCGGCCACCGTGCCGGTGAACAGGAAGTTCTCCTGGGTCACCATCACGACCCGCTCGCGCAGGTCGTCCTCGGACAGGTCGCGCAGGTCGACGCCGTCGAGCAGCAGGTGCCCGCCGGTCGGGTCGTAGAACCGGGAGACGAGTTTGGCGATCGTCGTCTTACCGGCTCCCGTCGTACCGACCAGGGCAAGCGTTTGACCAGCCGGCACGTCCAGTTGCAGACCGGGCAGCACGGGTACGCCGTCGACGTACTCGAACCGCACGTTCCGCAGCTCCAGGTGACCGCGGGCCGGGCCGGGCTTCGCCTTCTCGATCGGCTCCGGCACGTCCGGGGTCTCGTTGAGCACGCCGGACAGCTTCTCCAGCGCGGCGCTCGCGGACAGGAACGTGTTGTAGAACTGCGAAATGTCCTGCAGCGGCTCGAAGAACTGCCGCAGGTACAGCAGGAACGCGGTCAGCACACCGACGGTGACGTGACCGTGGTACGCCTGGTAACCGCCGTACGCGAGGATCGCGACGATGGTGATGTTGCCGACGCCCTTGATCGACGGCATGAAGATCGCGTTCAGCCGGAACGACTCCAGGTTCGCCTTCCGGTAGCGGTCGTTGACGCCGTGGAAGATCTCCTCGTTCCGCGGCTCCCGGCGGAACGCCTGCACCGCGCGGATGCCGGTCATCGACTCGACGAAGTGCACGATGACGAGTACGACGGCCTCTCGGGTCTGCCGGTACACGACCGCGGACCGCTTCCGGAACCACGCCGTCAGGAGGATCAGCGCCGGGAACGACAGCAGTGCGAGCAGACCGAGCTTGAGGTCCAGCGTGAGCAGCAGGATCGCCGTACCGACGAGGGTCAGGGCTGCGGTGACCAGCCCGTCGAACCCGTTGGCCAGCATCTCGTCGATCACCTGGACGTCGGAGGTCATTCGGGAGATCACCCGGCCCGAGGTGAACTTGTCGTGGAAGGCCGGGCTGAGCCGCTGGAAGTGGTCGAACACCCGCTTCCGCAGGCTGAGCAGGATGGTCTGGCCGAGCCGGCCGGACCGCATCAGGAACAACTGGCGGGCGAACGCCTGCAGCAACGCGGACGCCAGGACGGCGATCACGATCGTGATCAGCTCCCGCGAGCCCTGACCCGCGAGGATCGGCGGGATGCCGTTGTCGATGCCCAGGTGGACCAGGTACGGCACAGCGAGCCGGGCGCCGTTCTCGACGAGCACGATCACGACCAGCAGCCAGATCAGCTTCTGGTACGGCCGGAGCAGCTCGCCGAGCAGCTTGCGGGAGTCCTCCTTCAGCCGGACGCTCGTCGCCCGCGAGATCTCCCGGTCCGGGTCCTCCTCGAACAAACCCCGCCAGCTCTGCTCCTCCGGCTGCTGCGCGTCGTTGTCCTTCGCCGGTTCCGAGGCCTCCGGAGGTGTCTGCTGGGTCGTTGTCATGCGTGCACCTCCTCTTCCTCGGCCGCGAGCAGGTGCCGGTACGCCGGTACCGTCGCGAGCAACTCCTGATGGGTCCCTACGTGCGTGATCGTGCCGTTCTGCAGCAGTGCGACCTTGTCGGCCAGCATCACCGTCGACGCACGGTGCGCGACCACGATGCCGGTGGTGTCGGAGAGCACGTTCTGCAGCGCTTCCTCGACCAGCGCCTCGGTGTGGACGTCGAGAGCGGACAGGGTGTCGTCCAGCACCAGCACGGCCGGCTTGGCGAGCACCGCGCGCGCCAGTGCGAGCCGCTGTCGCTGACCGCCCGACAGGGACATGCCCTGCTCACCGACGCGGGTCTCCAGACCCCACGGCAGGTCGTTGGCGAACTGCGCCTGGGCGACCTGCAGTGCCTGCTGGACTTCCGCGTCCGTCGCGTCCGGGCGGCCGAGCGTCAGGTTCTCCCGGACGCTCATCGAGAACAGCGTCGGGTCGTCGAACGCCGAGGCGACCGCGGACCGCAGCGACACCAGGGACAGGTCCCGGATGTCGTGCCCGTCGATGGTGATCCGTCCGGCCGTCACGTCGTACAGCCGGGGGACCAGTGCGGTCAGGGTGGTCTTGCCGGACCCGGTGGCGCCGACCAGTGCGAGCGTCGTCCCCGGGGCCAGGTCGAGGTTGATGTCGTGCAGCACCTCGGTGGAGTCGTCGGAGAACCGGAAACCGACGTTCTCGAACCGCAGGTGGCCGCGGGAGTCGGTGAGCTCGTCCGGGCCGGACGTGATCACCGAGTGGGTGTCCAGGATCTCGCTGATCCGGTCCGCCGCGGTCATCGCCTCCTGCGCCATCGCCAGGATGGCGCCGAGCGAGGTGACCGGCCAGACCAGCGACAGCATCAGCGTGATGAACGCGACCAGGGTGCCGAGCGTGATCGCCTCCCGCCCGACGGCGAGCGCGCCGAGCAGCAGCACGATCACCAGGGTCAGGTTCGGAATGACGCCCAGGAAGCTCCAGAACCTCGACGCGAGCCGGACCTTCTCCACCTCGGTCTCGTAGAGCCTGCTCGCCTCGTCGTCGAACTGCTGCTGGACGTACGGCCGGCGGCCGAAGGCCTTGATCACCCGGAAGCCGAGCGCGGACTCCTCGATGCTGGTGGCCAGGTCGCCCTGCTGGTCCTGGACCTTGCGGGAGATCCGCAGGTACTTCTTCTCGAACTTCAGCGAGACCAGGACGATCGGTACGGCGGCCACCAGGACCACGAGACCGAGCGGCCAGTAGAGCTGGAGCAGCAGGATCGTGACCACGATCAGCTGCAGGATGTTCATCACCAGGAACAGCAGGCCGAAGCCCATGAACCGGCGGATGATGGACAGGTCGGTGGTGACCCGGGAGAGCAGCTGGCCACTCTGCCAGCGGGTGTGGAACTCCATCGGCAGCGACTGCAGCCGGACGTAGAGGTCGTGCCGGAGGGTCGCTTCGAGGTCGCTGACCGTCCGGGACTGCGCCCAGCGGCGCATCCAGACCAGGATCACTTCAGCGAGGCTCAGGCCGAGGGCCAGCAGGGCCAGCGGGACCAGCATGCTCAGCTCGCGCCGGGTGACCGGACCATCGATGATGGCCCTGGTGACCAGCGGGACGGCGAGGCTGACGCCGACGCCGAGCATGGCGGTCACGAACATCACCGAGAGTCGCCAGCGGTGTGGCTTCAAATACGGACGGAGCCGCCAGAGGTTACGGCTACGCTCTGGGGCACGGGTGGTAGGGGCAGCGATCGACGGCGCTTGGACAGGGTGCTCTGAGGGCATCTGGACGGGCGCACTTCCCATCTACTTCGGTACGAGGGGGGAGTTTGGGCGACCGGAAAACGGCGCACTTTCCAGTATCACTCAGTAGGTAAGCGCTTGTCCCCCGAATTCCATTCCCCGCCGATGAATTACCACCGGACGCAATAGCCGGTCCCGTCTCCACGCGGGAAGGGTGCGCGAACCTATCGCGTTTCGCAATCAGTCCAACCTCATCGATCGCCTGCCGGTTCCCGATCGGGCACGTCACGGAGCGTGCGGAGCGGCGACAGTGCGGCGATCAGCAGGCCCGCGAGCATGCCGGCGGAGGCGAGCAGCAGGGTGGGGCGGATCCCGAGGGCGGTGGCGACGAGACCGGAGGCGGCGGCGCCGACGGTCTGGCCGCCGATCACCAGCGTGCGCCAGGAGGCGGTGACCTGACCCAGCAGGTGGGTCGGCGCCAGCGCCTGGCGGAGGGTGCGCTGCGGGACGCCGAACAGCGACATACCGAGGCCGGCGCAGACCTGTCCCAGGAGGATCACCGGAGTGGATCCGGTGGCGAAGGCGGCGCCGGAGACGGACGCGAGCAGGACGCCGGACAGGTAGGAGCGTCCGATACCGACCCGACGGCACCAGGCGCCGGCGACGAGCGTGCCGCCCACCGCCGCGGCGCCGAAGGTCGTCAGGCTCAGCCCGACGAACGCCGCTGACTTGTGCAGCTCGCGGATCAGGTACAGCACGGTCAGCGGAGCCTGCATCGCGCCGGTCATCGCGGCGATCCCTGCCGAGATAACGAGTGGCTGGAGGACCCGATCGCCGAAGAGGACGCGGAGTCCCGCCGAGAGCCGCACCTCGGACCGTTCCGGTGCGGGAGCGCGGGCGGGCTCGCGGATCAGGTACGACGCGATCGCCGACACGACGTACGACGCGGCGTCGATGACGATCGCGAACGGCGCGGTGAGGACCTGGACGAGGAAGCCGGCGACGGACGGGCCGAGCGTGGAGGCGAGGTTGACGTTGAGCAGCGCCGCGCTGTTGGCCCGCATGAGGTCGTCGCGTGGCACGAGCAGCGGGATCATCGTCTGCGACGCGGTGTCGGACAGCAGAGTGAGCACTCCGGTCAGTACGGCGACGGCGTACAGCTGCTCGATCCGTAGTACCCCTGCGGCCGCTGCGACGGGGACTGAGCCGAGCAGCAGGAGCCGCCCTACGTCGGTCCGGATGAGGACGCGCCGCCGCGACCACCTGTCGACCCAGACACCGGCGAGCAGGCCGAACACCAGATGCGGTGCGATCGTCAGCGCCGACAACGCACCCATCTGCACTGCCGACGCCTGCAGGTTCACCACTGCCACCAGCGGCAGCGCGACAGTGGTGACCGCACTGCCGGACGCCGACACCAGCTGTCCGATCCAGAGCTTCCGGAACTCGCCACTCACGATCCACGCCATGGCTGTGAACCTGTCACTCAGCAGAGTCACTCGACTACGGCTGTTCGCCCTGAGCAGACGCAGTTCACTCCACGCGAAACACAGAACCCTTTGCGGTGAAGGGGAGTGTGGCGCCGCGAGGGATCAGCCACGCGTGCTCCCGGCGTACCCGGACGACATCGCACTGGCCGTCGGTGATCAGCAGGATCGGACCGTCGACCGGGAAGTCGTCAGCGCGCTCGAGCAGGTCCACGCCGGGCTGCAGGACGGTGCCACCGCGACCACGGACCTGCACCCGGCCCGCGATGTCGTCGACCGGTACGTAGCCGGCGTCGTAGGCCGCCGCGTCGCAGTAGATGACCCGGGCGGCCGGTACGTCGCGGGCGCGGGAGTACGACGCGATTGCACCGAGCGCCTTGCCGAGCAGCTCCCGGTTCATCGACCCCGAGGTGTCGAGTACGACGCCGTACGTCGGGAGTCGCGTCAGCTCGACCGGACGGACCCAACCCGGGCGCGGGATGTCCGGCGTACCGGACTGGCGCCGGGACGCTCGGGCGTAGGTGCGGGCCTTCTCGACGGCGGGGACGTGCTCCTCGAACCAGCGGGCGAGCTGTGCGTCCCAGCTGAGTGGCGGGTGGTCCAGTGCCCGGATCTCCTCGACCAGGCCGGCTGGCAGGGTGCCACGGGTCGGGTCGTGGTACGCCAGGCCCGTCGTGAGTGCCCGACGGTAGATGTCGTCCAGCCCGGCCGCGCGAGCCGCTTCACCGCTGTGGGGGAGCGGATGGCCGAGTACGTCGCCCATTCCGACACCACGCAGCGTCGCAAGCTTCCGGTAGCGCCGCAGGTCGGTGGTGATGCGGTCGTACACCTCTTCGACGGACATGCCCTTCAGCACCGGGTCGTGCAGTATGCCGTCCGGCATGGTGCCGACACCCATCTCCAGCAGCCAGCCGTTGATCACCAGGTCTGCGGCAACGTTCCACAGGTACGCGTCGCGACCGCCGACGCGCTCGCCGTGCCGCAGCGCGGCGTGCAGCATCTCGTGCGCCATCACGAACCGCCACTCGTTGAGCGTCAGGCTGGAGAGCGGGTTGACGTAGATCTCGCCGACGGACGCGTTGACGGCCGCGGTGTGGATGTCCCAGGCCCGCGCCAGCTCCACCTCGGCAACGATCGTCATGCTGGACGCGATCGCTCCCAGCAACGGGTACGACGACACGAACCAGCCGAGCGCCAGGTCCCAGTCGTCGCGTCCACCGCCGCCGGACGTCAGCGACGAGCGGGCACCACCGGCGACATCAACCGCTGCCGCGGCGGCCGCGGACAGTCCGGCGGCGAACAACTCGCTCCAGTCCGGCGGCTTACCCCACCCGTTCCACCGAGCCGTCTGTACGTCGGAGACGTGGCCGGCGACTCCGAGGTGCTCGAAATCCGCTGGTACACCGGACCGCCGCCAGAGTCGTGCCAGCGTGTCCTCGTCCATCGCTGGGAACTCCACCGGCAGTTCGAGTACCGCCGTACCCAGTTTGAGGGATTTGAGGTAGCGGTTGACCGCTACGTCGTATGCGGCGCTGAGGGCTTGGTCAGGTTCGGGGAGGTCGCGGTTGGCGTGGCCGAGACCGAGGTGGATCAGCAGGTGCGCGAAGACCCACGTCCACTCTTGCGGGGTAGCGCGGCGGGTCCGGTGCGTGTGGATCCGGCCGTTCGAGTCGATGATCGCCCAGGCGTCGGCCGGGCAGGTGTCGTCGCGCTCCGGACTGTGCATCCGGTCGGCCATCGGTGCGAACAAGGGGTGCTGCAAGACGGCGGTCCAGCCTGCCTGGATCGCCTCCAGCGCAGGGTCCCGCTTCTTGCGCTTAGGCACGGGCGGCCACCAGACGCGGCAGGTCGCGGCTGACCTCGACCAGGAACCACGTCGGCAGCACCGGACGGCCGTCGTCGTCGGAGGCGATCACGAGCTGCGCCACCTCGAGCGAGATCTCCGCCAGCTCGACCAGCAGTGCCTTCCCGCGGTGCGCGAGCTGGCGGGCCGCAGGACTCGCGGAGGCCTTGTCGGCGGCCAGCTCCTTGATCAGACGGGCCCGGAAGGTCTCGGCGAGGAAGTACAGCAGGTCACGGTCCTCCGGTGCGGACGGCCAGCCGGTCTCACCCTTGAGTACGGCGTCCAGGCCGAAGGCGTGCCGGACCGTCTTCACGTACGCGCGGAACGTGGACGCGTGCGGCGCGGACAAGGTGCCGAAGGCAAGGACCCGTAGCGTCTCGTCGGTGACGTCGTCGCCGTACGAGTGCAGGGCGTCGGAGAGCATGTGCCAGCTGCGGGGGGTCGAGAACGGCTCCTCGGTCTTCGGCGGGGCGGTCCACAGGTGGTCGGGGCGGTTGCGCAGGTACTCCAGTACCCACGGGTGGATGCCCGCCGTACCGGCCCACTGCAGCCAGTCGCTTGCGGATGCGCGCAGGTGGATGTGCACGAGCCGGTTGACCAGGGCGCTGGCCATCGGACGGGCCAGTGCGTTGTCCGTGGCCCGGTTGCCGGCGCCGATCACCACGGATCCCTCGGGCAGCTCGTACTCACCGATGCGGCGGTCCAGGATCAGCGAGTAGAACGCCTTCTGTACCTCGGCCGACGAGGCGTTCAGCTCGTCCAGGAACAGGCAGTACGGCTCGTCGCGGGCGATCGCCACCGGCGGAGCGAAACGGCTGCGGCCGTCCACGATCTGCGGTACGCCGATGAGGTCCTCGGGAGCGAGCTGCGTGCCCAGGAGCGTCACACACTCCAGACCGAGCGACTCCGCGAACGCGCGCACCAGACTGCTCTTGCCGATTCCGGGTGCGCCCCAGAGGAACACCGGCCGTACCACTGCGACGTGCAGGAGTACTTCGGGCAGTTCTGCCGCCGATACCGTGATTCCCGCCTGCATCCGTCCCTTTTCGCTCGTTGACCGGCTTTCAGGATCCCCTGGCCGTCACGGTGTGTCACCCGGATTTCCACACGGCTTCCGTTACCGGTCGTTACTGGCTAGGGTGCGGCGCGATGTCGTCGCAGTGCCTGGGGGGTATCTCGTGTTTCGTCTAAAGGCTGCCGCAGTCTGCGCCGCCGTACTGCTGCCGTTGTCCGCTTCACCCGCGATGGCGGCCGATCCACCGACGCATCTGGGTGAGGGTGTTCTCGTGCCGGGGCACGCGGCGACTGCTGTCGGGCTGTCCGGTGCACGCGTGGTGGTGTCGGACCCGGCTGTCGTCTACGAGACCAGTAACAACGGGTCGACGTGGACGCCTTCTGGTGGCAGTAGTAGTGGCAAGGCGTTGCAGGTGGAGGGCGCGGCACTGCTGACATTCGACGGTAGTACTGCGAAAGTCGGCGGGCTCACGTTCCCAGCGGCGGACGAGGTCGTGCTGGGGAAGGGCGGAAAGCTCGTCTCACACCGCGCGGCGACTGCTGCGACCGCTGAGGTGTACGACGTCGCCACGAAGGCCAAGGTCGCGGACTTCGCGCCCCCGTTCGCCATGTCGGGCGACACGGTGTGGAAGGTGACCGAGCCGGGACATCTGGACGGCAAGAACCTCACCACTGGTGTCGTGAAGACGGTCTTGGTCGCCGGCGCGTGCACTGTCGACTCTGACGACGTCAACGGCCGCTGGGCGGTGCTGAGCGGGTGCAACCAGGTAGTCGACGTCAGCGGTCCGCAGGCGCCGCGCAACCTGTCCGTAGCGACGGATTCCCAACTGGGCAACGGTTTCGCGGTCCAGGCGTCCGGCTCCGACCTGCTGGTGACGGACCTCAACGACCCGGCTCTGGGACAGCGTCGCTACGGACCGATCCGCACAACCACTCCGAGCTTCCGTGCGGACGGCTCCGGCCTGGCGAAGATCGTGTACGCCGACGCGGCCGGCAAGCCCCGCGTCATCACTCTGTCGTGGCTGACCGACGATCCGCAGGAGCACTCCGACACAGTCGCGCCCGTACTGCGGAGCGCCTCCGCCGGTGACCGCATCCGCGACAACACCAGTCTGTCCTTCGAGTGGGCGTACGACGATCCTCAGGACCCGAACGCGCCGGCCACGGGAGTGGACAGCTACGACCTGCGTATTCAGCAGCGTCCGAACCGCAGTACGCCGTACGGCGCCTGGAACGAGGTACCGGGGTGGCAGGGACTCAAGACGACCGGTGCGAGTCTCACCGCGGCTGTGGGGACCGATACGTGCTGGCAGGTGCGGGCGCGTGACTATGCGGGCAACGTCAGCGCTTGGAGTACGTCGTACTGCAGTGAGGTCGACGGCACGGCTCCAGCGCTTGTCACGTGGCGCATTGGTGACCGCGTCGAGCTGGGTACGTCCGCGACGGTCCGCTGGGCGTACAAGGACGACACCGACATCGCGTCGTACGACGTCGTCTACAAGACCGCCGCGCCTGGTGTTGCGCTCGGCAAGTGGATCTACCCCGCCACGTGGCAGAACACCCGCATCACGTCGATCACGTGGACGCCACGTCTCGGCTGGGACGAGTGCTTCATGGTGCGCGCCCGGGACTACCTGGGGAACCTCTCCGCCTGGTCGGCGCCCATTTGCTCGGCGTCACCCGAGGACGACCGCGCACTCACCTCAGCGGGCACAGTCACCCGCACCACCAGCACTCTGGCCTTCCAGGGCACCACCACGATCCTGAAAGCCAACGGCGCCTACCTGACCAAGGCAACCGAGGCCGGTCAACGCATTGCGTTGGTGGCGATCCACGGACCGGGGCAGGGGCGGGTCGACATCGACCACGCCAACATCAAGATCGGCACGGTCTCCCTGGCCGCCACCACGACAAGCCGAGTGGTCACGTACCTGCCCGTCACGGCCTTCCGGACAGGCGCTCTCAAGATCGTCTCGACCTCAACCGCACCGGCAACAATCGACGCCATCGCCTTCCTCCGCGCCTGACCGCGGCGGGACCGCGAGCTGATCCGTGAGCAGCTCAGCCCGGGTCAGCCGTGGACCACCTCCTGGACCGTGCAGCTGACCGCCGGAGGCCTGACCCTCCGGCGGTCAGTTAGGAGCGGGCTGTTGCGAACGCGGTGCGGAGTACGTCGAATTCGCAGCCGGGGGTGTCGGGGTCGAAGCCGTGTTCGGTGAGCCAGCGGGCGGCGGTGAGGCTTCGGAGGGACCACCAGGCGCGGATCACGTCGACGTCGGCGCCGGCGCCGTACCCCGCGAGGACGTCGGCGAGGTTTTCCTCGTGGCCGAGGGTCAGGATGGCGAGGTCGAACATGGCGTCGCCCTGGCTCGCCTCGGACCAGTCGATCACGCCCGTGACCTTGTCGCCGTCGACGAAGACGTGGGTGATCTGCAGATCGCCGTGGATGAAGACCGGCGTCCACGGGCGGAGCGCGAGTTCGGCGAGCTCGCGGTTGTACGCGATCAGGTCCGCTGGGAGGACGTCGTTCGCGACGAGCCATTCACATTCGTGATCGAGCTTCGCTGCGAGCTCGTCGATGCCCGGGCTCTTCCAGGGCGGCAGCGGCGCGTCGTGCAGTTCGCGGATGGCGGCGCCCGCGGCGGCCCAGGCGGCCGACGAGGCGGTCGACGGTTCGCCGAGGACGCCGAGTGCGGTGCCGGGGACGGCCGCGATCGCGAGTACGGGCGGCTTTCGCCACAGGATCTCCGGCGTCGGGACCGGCACCATGCCCATCGCCTCGACCTCGACGTCCAGCCGCGACTGAACGGCATCGACCTTCAGGAACACGTCACCGACGCGCAACGTCGCACGCTCGCTGTGCGCGACAACGACCTCGACCTCGTCCATGCGGGCCATTCTCGCGAGGACGACCCTCCGCGTCACCGGGATTACCGCTTGGTGGCGGCTGAACCGGAAGTCGGGAAAGCTACGCGCATGGTTTCGGTACTGCAGAACGTCGCGATCGACTGCGCGAACGCCTACGAACTGGCCCGCTTCTGGAGCGCGGTGACCGGCCGTCCGCTGGACCCGGACTGCGAACCGGGCGATCACGAGACCGTAGTGATGCTCGAGGAGGGCCCGCTGCTCTACTTCAACCAGGTCCCCGAACCGAAGACCATCAAGAACCGCGTCCACCTCTGCCTACGCCCCGACACGACCCGCGACCAGGAAGTCGACCGCCTCCTCGCCCTGGGCGCCACCCTGGCCAACGACCACCGCAACCCCGACGGCACCGGCTGGGTCGTCCTCACCGACCCCGAAGGCAACGAATTCTGCGTACTCCGCAGCAAAGCCGACCGAGCCACACCAACCCCCTGAACCCCAGCTGCTCCTACCGCGCTGCGGCCGACCCCGGCGCATAACGCCGTACCGGAGTTATGCGGGTTTGACGATGTCGACTGAGACTTCGACGGCGGGGACGTCGCCTTTGTTCTCCAGCCAGTGCAGGGTGTTTCGGTCCTCGGGCCAGCCGAGGCCGGGGCCGTACTCCGTGGTGGTGCCGTCGCGGTGGTCGGTGATGGTTCCTTGCAGGACGTAGACGGTGCCCGGGCGCCCCGCGTGGTCGTGCAGCGGGCCGAACACTCCACCGGGGTCGATCGTGACCATGCGCATACGGAGCTGATGGCCTTCCAACGCGGGGATCTCAGGACCGAGATCGACCGTGGCAAGCAATTCGACCGAGATGCCCCGGGTCTCCGGCACCGGCTGTTCATCCATCGCACTGCCCTCCCGTTCAGTCGCGTGGAGTTTGAGGCGATTCTCCACCTCCCCGAAGCACTCGCAACCACGTAGACCGTCTCCCACCGCGGTAGTTGGGGAGGATTTCTTGCCATATCGGGCAGGAGATCCTCCCCAGCCCGGCTCTGTCACGCGGGCAACCGGCCGCCTCCGGGGAGCGGTACCCTCGTGCCTCGGAAGCCGCGGGAGTGGTACGTACGTCGGACCCTCGGACTCGGGCCTGGACGACGAGATCGCTCGCTAATCGCTACGCAGTCCAGAAGGGCACGACCTCCTAGACTGCGGAGCTGTGCGACTCGTAGACGGCGACGGGCATGGTCTCGAACTTTGCGTCACCGGCTATCAGTTCCCTGATGCAGCCGACCCTGGCAAGCGGCTCAGTTGGCACATGGTCGAGGGCACGAGACGCCAGGTGTGTCTGTATGGCTACGTGACGCGGCGACAGGCAACGGTCAACCAGGGCTCGCATTCACGGAGCCGAACCTGGCGTTCCGAGTTGCCGGACGCCTGGGATCAAGAGACGGCACCGTTCCCCGATGGGCTTGCAGGGTGATGGGTCGGATCAGTAGCTGAAGGACAGCCCCAAGACGACCGGACCACCAAACTCGCAGGTTTTCGTCTTCAGTGACCTGTGTCACATTGACGAGTGCTTTGGGTGGCGGCGGCGGCGGTTTCGGGGCGGGGACGGGAAAGGCCCCCAGCTGTGGCTGGGGGCCTTTCCGGGGGGAGCGGGTGACGAGAATCGAACTCGCGTAGTCAGTTTGGAAGACTGGGGCTCTACCATTGAGCTACACCCGCGGTGCTCGGACATGATTCCACAGGACCCGGGTGGACTCAAAACGGGTTGTTCGGGGGGCCGGTGGCGCGAGCACTGGTTCGGGTCGACTAGACTTCTGCGGTCACTGCGGGGCGTAGCGTAGTGGCTAGCGCGCCTGCTTTGGGAGCAGGAGACCGCAGGTTCGAGTCCTGTCGCCCCGACAAACCCCCTGCAGCACCGCTGTGGCGCGGGCTGTTGCGTGCCGCACTTGTCACCGAATCAAGGAGAACCGCCACCGTGAAGAGCACCGTCGAGTCCTTGAGCCCGACCAAGGTCAAGCTCATCGTCGAGGTGCCGTTCGAGGAACTCAAGCCGAGCCTCGACGCGGCGTACCAGAGCATCGCCTCGCAGATCACCGTGCCCGGGTTCCGTAAGGGCAAGGTGCCGCCGCAGGTGATCGACCAGCGGGTCGGCCGCGGGCCGGTGCTGGAGGAAGCGATCAACGACGCGCTTCCGAAGCTCTACTCGCAGGCGGTCAGCGACAACCAGGTCAAGGCCATCGGCCGGCCCGAGGTCGACGTGACCGACTTCAACGACAAGGAGAACCTGCAGTTCTCCGCCGAGGTCGAGGTCCGCCCGGAGATCACCCTGCCGGACCTGGAGGGCCTGGAGGCCGGGGTCGAGGACATCGCGATCTCCGACGACGAGGTCACCGAGCAGATCGAGTCGCTGCGTCAGCGGTTCGGCTCGCTGAACCCGGTCGAGCGCGCGGTCGGCGACAACGACTTCATCACCATCGACCTGTCCGCCAGCAAGGACGGCGAGAAGGTCGAGGAGGCCCAGGCGACCGGCCTGTCGTACCAGGTCGGCAGCGGTCAGCTGCTCGACGGCCTGGACGAGGCTGTCATCGGCCTGAGCGCCGGCGAGAAGAAGACCTTCGTCACCCAGCTGGTCGGCGGCGCGCTGAAGGGCGACGACGTCGACGTCGAGGTGACCGTGACCGCGGTCAAGGAGCAGGAGCTCCCGGAGTTCGACGACGAGTTCGCGCAGACCGCGTCGGAGTTCGACACCGCCGACGAGCTGAAGGCCGACGTCCAGGAGCGGCTGGAGCGTGGCAAGCGGCTCGAGCAGGCCGGCGAGGCGCGCGACGCCGTCCTGGAGAAGATCCTCACGCTGGTCGACGTGCCGGTGCCCGAGGGCCTGCTGACCGACGAGCTGGCCGCCCGCAAGGAGAACCTGGAGCAGCAGCTCGGGTACTCCGGGATGACCATGGAGCAGTTCCTCGAGGGTGAGGAGCAGACCCAGGACGAGTTCGACGAGGACCTGAAGAAGCGCTCCGAGGACGCCATCAAGGCGCAGTTCGTGCTCGACCTGGTGGCCGAGCAGCAGGAGCTGAGCGTCAACGACCAGGAGCTCACCGAGCACATCGTCCGGCACGCGCAGCGCTCCGGCGTCAGCCCGGACCAGTTCGCCCAGCACGCGGTCGAGAACAACCTGGTCCCGAGCCTGGTGTCCGAGGTCGTCCGCGGCAAGGCGCTGGCCTACCTGGTGGAGAACGCGACGGTCACCGACGCGTCCGGCAACACGGTCGAGCTGAAGACCCTGCAGCCCGACGGCACGTACGCCGACCCGGAGGCCGCCGAGGCCGAGGCTGCGGAGACCGCCGAGGAGCCGGAGCCGGCCAAGGCCTGAGCCCCAGCAGCACCCGCAACGACCCGGGACCCCGCGAGGGTTCCGGGTCGTTCGCATATTGCGAACCTGTCGCAAGGAAACTGTCGGTTCGAGCACCTAGCGTGGCTGGTGAAACGATTTCCGTCGAGGGGGACGCCAGTGGCCGCGCAGGTGCAGGAGTCTGAGGTACGACGGGACGCGGACCCGCCGGACCCTCGCGAAGTACCTGACGAGGCAACGGCCGACGAGCCCGGATCCGTGGTCCTGTGCGACTGGTGAAGCAGCCGAATTCGCTCAGAGCAGACGAGCGGTGCGCCGTGAGCGAACACCTACGGCCCAGCCTTAGGTCTGTCGCCGCCGACCAGTAATGTCGGGTTCGTGAACGAGACATTTGCAGCCAGCCCCACCGCCGCGGGCGGCAACGGATCCGGCGGACAAGACGACGACATCTACCGGGAGTTGCGCAAGAACCGGATCATCTTCCTGGGGTCCGAGGTTCGCGACGACAACGCGAACGCGATCTGCGCGCAGATGCTGCTCCTGAACGCCCAGGACCCGAATGCGGACATCTGGCTGTACATCAACTCGCCGGGTGGTTCGGTCGACTCCGGTATGGCGATCTACGACACCATGCAGTGGATCTCCAACGACGTCGCCACCGTCGGGATGGGCCTGGCCGCGTCGATGGGCCAGTTCCTGCTCTGCGCCGGCGCGAAGAACAAGCGGTTCGCGCTGCCGCACGCGCGGATCATGATGCACCAGCCCTCCGGCGGTATGGGCGGAACGGCGTCGGACATCAAGATCCAGGCGGAGCAGTCGCTGCACCTGAAGGCGCTGCTGTTCCGGCTGATCTCGGAGCACACCAGCCAGCCGCTCGAGCAGGTCGAGAACGACGCCGACCGGGACCGCTGGTTCACTGCCGACCAGGCCAAGGAGTACGGCTTCATCGACCACGTGGTCAGCAGCGCCGCCCAGCTCAGCCAGGGCAGCCCGAACTCCTGATCTCCCACTCCGTCAGTTAAGGACGCACCATGAACTACTTCATCCCGCAGTGGGAGGAGCGCACGTCGTACGGCGTGCGTCGTGTCGACCCGTACACCAAGCTGTTCGAGGAGCGCATCATCTTCCTCGGCACGCCGATCTCCGACGAGATCGCGAACGCCGTGATGGCGCAGCTGCTGTGCCTGCAGTCGATGGACACCGACCGCGACATCAGCATCTACATCAACTCGCCGGGGGGCTCGTTCACGGCCCTGACCGCGATCTACGACACCATCCGCTACATCAAGCCGGACGTGTCCACGGTGTGCCTCGGCCAGGCCGCCTCGGCCGCCGCCGTGCTGCTCGCCGCCGGTACGCCGGGCAAGCGGTTCGCGCTGCCGAACAGCCGGATCATCATCCACCAGCCGGCCACCGAGGGCACCTACGGGCAGTCCAGCGACATCGAGATCCAGGCGAACGAGATCCTCCGGCTGCGCTCGCTGCTGGAGAAGATGATCTCCGACGCCAGCGGCAGGGACATCGCGGACGTCTCCCGCGACATCGAGCGGGACAAGTTCCTGACCGCCGAGCAGGCCGTCGAGTACGGTCTGATCGATCAGGTGTTCGAGTCCCTGAAGGCCCCGCTCCCGGCCGGAGTCTGACTCCGGTTCGCGGGCCCGGGAACTGTCAAGGGCCTGACGCGTTCGCCACCGGCGTAGTCACAACCCGGTGGCGAGCGCGGCTTTTCGGCCCCGGACGGGGTACCGTCAAAACGCGGCTCGGGGTCTCCATGGCTCCCCATGAATCCCCGGTCCGTGCGGCCCATGCCCTCCCGGCCCTGTTCGATTGCGCATAGAAGGGATCTGTCCCGGTGGCACGCATTGGTGACGGCGGCGATCTGCTCAAGTGCTCGTTCTGCGGAAAGAGTCAGAAGCAGGTCAAGAAGCTCATCGCCGGTCCCGGCGTCTACATCTGCGACGAATGCATCGATCTCTGCAACGAGATCATCGAGGAGGAGCTGAACGAAGGCTCCGAGGTCGGTCTCACCGAGCTGCCGAAGCCCCGGGAGATCTACGACTTCCTCAACGCGTACGTCGTGGGTCAGGACGTGGCCAAGAAGGCTCTCGCGGTGGCTGTGTACAACCACTACAAGCGAGTGCGTGACGGCCAGGGCGCGTCCAGCGCGGGCCGGCACGCGAAGGACGAGGCCGTCGAGCTGGCCAAGTCGAACATCCTGCTGATCGGCCCGACGGGCTGCGGCAAGACGTATCTCGCGCAGACGCTCGCCCGGATGCTGAACGTCCCGTTCGCGATCGCCGACGCGACCGCGCTCACCGAGGCCGGCTATGTCGGTGAGGACGTCGAGAACATCCTGCTGAAGCTGATCCAGGCGGCCGACTACGACGTCAAGAAGGCCGAGACCGGGATCATCTACATCGACGAGGTCGACAAGATCGCCCGCAAGAGCGAGAACCCGTCGATCACCCGCGACGTCTCCGGCGAGGGTGTCCAGCAGGCGCTGCTGAAGATCCTGGAAGGGACGACGGCCAGCGTGCCGCCGCAGGGTGGCCGTAAGCACCCGCACCAGGAGTTCATCCAGATCGACACCACCAACGTGCTGTTCATCGTCGGTGGCGCGTTCGCGGGCCTGGACCACATGGTCGAGCAGCGGGTCGGCAAGAAGACCATCGGCTTCAACACCGCTCCTGAGACGGAGAAGCCGAAGGAGCTCGGCGGGTACGCCGACGTGATGCCGGAGGACCTGCTCAAGTTCGGTCTGATCCCCGAGTTCATCGGCCGGCTCCCGGTGATCACCACGGTGTCCCCGCTGGACCGCGAGGCACTGATCAAGATCCTGTCGGAGCCGAAGAACGCGCTGGTCAAGCAGTACCGGCGGCTGTTCGAGATCGACAACGTCGAGCTCGAGTTCACCGACGACGCGGTCGAGGCGATCGCGGACCAGGCGCTGCTCCGCGGCACCGGCGCCCGCGGCCTGCGGGCGATCATGGAGGAAGTCCTCCTGAACGTGATGTACGAGGTGCCCAGCCGTGAGGACGTCGCGAAGGTCGTCGTCACCGGCGAGGTCGTCCTGGAGAACGTGAACCCCACGCTGATCCCGCGCGACCAGATCGAGCGCACCAAGCGCGACCGGCGCGAGAAGAGCGCCTGACAGCAGTCCACAGAGGGAGGCCGGGTCCGCCGCGAGGCGGGTGCCCGGCCTCCTTCTCGTGGTGGACGCGACCGGAGCGGTCACCCGCCTACGGTCGGTGACATGACGCCCAGAAGAATCCTTCGAAGACTGTCTGTCGCCGGCGCGGCCCTGGTGCTGCTCACGCCGATGACCACTGCGGTTGCCCAGGCGCGAACCGCCGTACCGGAAATTGCGTGGGGGAGTTGTGGTGCCGATCCCAAGCTGAAGGCGTTCCAGTGCGCGACCGTCGAGGTCCCGACCGACTACGACCACCCGCGCGGGTCGACCACGACGATCGCGCTGACCCGGCTGCCGGCCGGCGACCCGGCGCACAAGGTCGGGACACTGTTCACGAACCCCGGTGGTCCGGGTGGTTCCGGCGTCGACTTCGTCCAGGCGGCCGCACAAGCGATCTATACGCCGGAGCTCCGGGCGAAGTTCGACATCCTCGGCTTCGACCCGCGGGGCGTCAGTCGCTCCGATCCGACGACGTGCTACCCGACGGCCGCCGACGAGTCGAAGGCGATGGCGAACGTCCCGCCGTTCCCGGTGACGGCGAAGGAGGACCGCCAGTTCATCGTGGACGCCGCCAAGGTCGCCGTGAACTGCCGGACCACGTCACCGGACCGGCTCGCGCACTACTCGACCGCGAACGTCGCCCGGGACATGGATCTGCTGCGCGAAGCGGTCGGCGACGACAAGCTCTCGTACGTCGGCTACTCCTACGGCACGTACCTCGGGGCGACGTACGCCAAGCTGTTCCCGAACAAGGTCCGGGCCCTCGTCCTGGACGGCACGCTGAGCCCTGAGGCCTACTCCGGCTCGAACGGTGACAAGGCCCCGCTCGGGGTCCGGCTGAAGCAGGGCGAGGGCGCGTCGGACACGTACGAGCAGTTCCTTGCCGAGTGCAAGAAGGCCGGCGCGGACTGTGTGCTGAACAAGCTCGGTGACCCGAAGACCGTGGTGGAGGACACGCTGGCGCGGCTGAAGACGCAGCCGGTCGACGTCCCGCTGCCGGACGGCTCCACGGTGAAGGTGACGTACGCCGTCGCAGTCGCGATCACGTTCCAGAACCTCTACGACCCGCACGGTTACCCCGCCCTCGCGGACATGTGGGCCCAACTCGCGAGCACGAACAAGGCCAAAGCCGCGACCAAATCCAAGGCGCCGCAGGCGGTGATCGAGTGGAACCGCCGCAAGGAGGACTACACCACGTCGATCGGCAGCGCTTTGCAGCCGTGCGTCGAGGCGAAGCAGTCCGGTCGCCCGCTCGCCTATCCGTCGTACGCCGCGGCCGCGGACAAGCGGGCGCCGCACTTCGGGGCATACCGCACGTGGATCGGCATCCAGTGCGAGTTCCTGGGGATCCGCGACACCGATGCGTTCCGCGGCCCGTGGAAGAACAAGGTGCAGGAGCCGGTGCTGGTCTTCGGCACCCGTCACGACCCGGCCACGCCGTACGAGTTCACCCGCCCGTACGCGAACCTGTACCCGGACGCGCGGATGGTCACGGTCGAGGGCTGGGGACACACGACGATCGGTCAGAGCGCTTGCGCCGACCGGATCACCACCGACTACCTGACCGAACTGAAGGCGCCGTCCGACGGGGCGACCTGCACGCAGGACCGCAAGCCCTTCGATCCCCTCCCTACAGGGAAGACAGCACTGAATCTGCTGCCGCAATAGTCTCGTCGACCTGGTCCGCGGTGTGCTCGGTGGACAGGAACCACAACCCACGCGGGACGATGCTGATCCCGGCAGCGAACAACCCGGCGTGGAACCGAGCCATCGCGGCCCGGTCGCAGGCAGCGAACGACCGGTAGTCCGTCACCGCGTCCTGGTCGGTGATGTAGGTCTGGAACACCGGACCGGGGCCGTCGACGAGCAGCGGTACGCCGTGTCGTGCAGCGGCCGCGCGCAGGCCGGCCATCAACCGTTGGCCTGCCGCGGTCAGCGGCGGATAGACCGCGTCGCGGTTCTCGTCGAGATGCGTCAGTACGGCGTCCGCGGCGGCCATCCCGACGGGGTGTGAGTTGAACGTCCCCGCGTGCGCCACCTTCCCGTCCGCGATCGTCCCCATCACCGCGCGCGAGCCGACCAGCGCGGACACCTGCATCCCGCCGGCCATCGCCTTCCCGAACGCGGCCAGATCCGGTATGACGCCGAGCAGCTCGCCGGCGCCACCGGGGGCGACCCGGAAGCCGGTGATGATCTCGTCGAAGATCAGCAGCGACCCGTGTTGCTCGGTCAGCGAACGCAGCCCTTCCAGATAACCGGGCTGCGGCGTAATGCAGCCGGTGTTGCACAGCAGCGGTTCGAGGATGACGGCAGCGATCTCGTCGCCGCACTGCTCCATGACCGAGGTGACAGCAGGAAGATCGTTGTAGGGCAGCACGATCAGGTCGTCGGCGTCGTGGCGCGGCTGGCCCGCCGTACCGCCGACTGCGGTCGGATGCCGGGCGTCGCCGGCGAGTGCGAGGTCGGGGTGCACGCTGTACAGCACCGGGTCCAGCCAGCCGTGGTAGTTGCCTTCGAACTTCACGATCTTTGGCCGTCCGGTGTGTCCCCGGGCCAGTCTGATCGCGCCGTGCACCGCCTCCGAGCCGACGCTGTTGAAGCGCACCAGCTCCGCAGCGGGGACCATGCGGCACAGGCGTTCCGCCACCTGTGCCTCCAGCTCGTGCTGGGCCGCGTACGCGACGCCACGACGTACCTGGGCCGACACTGCGTCAGCGACGAGAGGAGCGGCGTGGCCTAGCAGGTTGGGGCCCTGGCCGAGCACGTAGTCGAGGTACCTGTTGCCGTCGACGTCCCACAGCTCCGCACCGCGAGCGTGGTCGACGAACAACGGCCGGTCCGCGCGGCGTGCATCGCTGGAGACCCCACCGGCGATCACCTGCTTGGCTCGCGCGTACAGGCGGTCGGCGTGGTCGTGGACCCTCGTCTGCACAATGTCCTCCAGGGCGGTCGGTCAGTCGAGTTTCTCGGTGAGTAGGCGGAACTGCTGGCGCGGACGGCCGCCGGCGGTCGACCGGGCCGGTGGCAACGGCCAGGCGAGACCTGCCTCCACCAGCTCCTTCAACATGCGCCGACCGGTCCGCTGGGTGACCTGCATGATCGCGGCGACGCTCTCGACGTCGACGACCACCTGCTGGCCGGTAGTGGAGCTCATGGCAGACGCGATCGACGTGACGATCTCCAGCGCCCGCTGGTCGATCTGCGGCGCACCCTCGACGGGAGTGGAGTCCGTCGTCGCCGGTCCTGGTTCAAGGTCCAAACGGTCGCCGCCGCCGTCCAGGTACACCGCGACCTTCCCACCAGCGGCAACCGAGTCTTCGACAGCCATCAGCGCGTTTGCCTCGGCTGCGCGGGCAGTCTGCCCCGTTCCGGCACCAACAGCGACCGGTACGCCGAGTTGCGCGGTCAGTGCACCAAGGAACGGTGCCACCGCGAACTGCTCGGTCAACCGCACCAGAGCGCCGTACGTCGTCGTGACCAGGAACAACGTGTCGGACCGGCGAGTCACCGACGCGCCGACCTGGCGTGCCTCGGACAGCAGCTTCTGGTGGGTCAGCAACGCCAGCTCCTGCTGCCAGTAGTCACCCGACTCCGCCCGCGACCCACTGGTCGGAATGACCTGTACGGCGATCATCGCCAACTGATGCGCGCCCATCCGAGTGCCCTGGCCAAGCAGAACCGCGGTCTCCAGCGCGTCCCGCACACTCGACCGGGTCGGTGCGATCCGGAGTACCGGTACGCCGTCCGCGAGCAGTTCACGCTCCACCGACAGGATCGTGGTCAGCGCCACCGTAGTGTGCTGCCGCTGGAACTTCTCCCGGTGGAACGCGGCGAACCGGGCCACGGACTCGGGCCCCTCGTACGGCACGTCGTACACCTCGGCGGTTCGCAGTCCGATCTCGCGGTACGCCTCGGCCACGTCGGCGAGGGACAGCGAGTCGATGCTGACCCGGCTCAGGTCCACGCCATCGATCGTCAGTGAGGCGCGCAGCAGGGCGGCGTACAGCGCAGCGCCGGTCAGGGGGAGGTGCGTGGACGGAACGGTGAGCCAGTGGCCGGTCGTTGCCAGGTCGAACGCCCACGGGCCGGGGAACACAGCCGAGTCGATGCGGTCCCGCAGCCGGAGGTACCGCTCCTCGGCGTCGGCCTGGTCGTCGTACCCGCCGCTCAGGAACCGGACACCGGGCACCGACCGCTCGGCGACCTCCTGCCCGACCTCCGCCATCGTCTTCACCAACCGGCGTGGCCCGAACAGACCCACCGTCACCGACGGCAAGCGCTCGCCGGACACCGGCTCCGGTTGCTGCGTTTCGTCACTCATCGCCAACCTCTGGTTCCCCCGGTAGCGGCCGCCACCGGAACAGCTTGCGGGCGTTCCCGCTGAGAACATCTTGACGTTGGCTCTCGGTCAGCGGTGCGCACACCACCCGCCCCAGCGACATCCGCTGATCGATGAACGGGAAGTCCGAGCCGAACAGCACCCGGTTACTGCCCACCTGGTCGACCATCGACCGGATCAGCGGCCCGGTCATCTGCGAGCCGCACACCTCCAGCCACAGCGACCCGTACCGGCTCGCGGCCGCGATCGCCTCGTCGACCCCCGCCGGGGTGATCCCGGCATGTCCCAGGATCACCTGCGCACCCGGGAACCGCTCCGCGACCGTCTCGAACAGCACCGGCGAGTCGTACGGCGAATGGTGCTCGGAGTGGCTCAGCACCGGGCAACCCGTCGACGCGGCGAACTCCCAGACGGCGGCGTACCGGGCGCCGGTGACCGGGTAGCGGTGCAGGCTCGGGTGCACCTTGATCCCGACGAAGCGCTCGTCCGTCGCGAGCCGGTCCAGCTCGCGCTCCGGGTCCTGCCACGGGTTGATCACCGCGTACGCCGCGATCCGGCCGGGATGCGCGTCGACGGCCGCGAGGGACTGCGAGTTGCCCAGGTGCGCGTCCTGCTGGATCGCCCGGTTCGCCGCGAGCACCGTCACCTCGGCCCCGGTCCGGTCCATCACCGCGACCATCGTCGCCGCGTCCGGCTCGGGGATGTAGAACAGCGAGTAGGGGCCGAGGTGCGCGTGCACGTCGACGATCCGGTACGTCGGCCGCCGCCCGATCACGAACGACCTCCAGCGGTACGCCGGACGCGGAACAGGCGACCCGCATTCCCGGACCCGACCAGGCGGACCGTCGCGTCGTCGACACCGGACCACGCCAGCCGAACGACGCTCTCACCGGGATCGCGAACCCCGAGACCGGTCGCGAACAGCAGCCGGTCGGCGAGGTCGTGGGCGGCCAGCCACTCGACGCCTTGGTGCGCGGCGAAGTCGACGAGGTCGACGTGCAGGTTCGCGTGACCGGTCAGCGCGGCCCAGAGCTCGCGGAGCTTGCGGTAGCCGAGGTTCGACACGACGACCGGGAGTTCCGGGAAGCGGGTCGCGATCGCGGTCAGCTCGGGCCAGGTGATCTCGGCGGCGTCCACGCACAGCGGCAGGTGGTTGGTCTCGAGGGCGCCGTACAACTCGTCAAGGAGGGCGGGGGAGTAGCCGTGGGACAAGGGGTGGATGCGGAAGGCGGCGACGCCGTCGTCCACGGCGCGATCGACCAGCGCGGTGAGCGAGTCGAGCTCGCCGGCTGTCGCGGGGACCGCGCTCCAGCAGGCCAGGACGCCGCGGTCGGCGAGACTGTGCGCGACGGCGGAGGCTTCCGCGTTGCCGCCGATCGGGTCGTGCAACCAGGACGCCATCGCGCTCACCAGGGCGCCCGACAGCGCGTAGCGGTCGAGGTGCGCGGCGATCGCGTCGCGGTCGGTGGGCGGCAGCAGCGAGGCCGGGTGCGCGCCGGTGACGATCCGCGCGTCGAACCAGCCCCTGGTCACGTCGTCACTCATGCCGAACCCCGTCAACGGTCCAGGACCCGGCGTACGGGAGCGTCAGGTGTGCCCAGCCGTCCTCGAGCGCCGCGTCGATCACCATGTCATTGAGACGAATCTCGTCTGCCGCCCGAACCCAGAGCCCGCAACGCCCCGAGCAGGTGACCTCGAACCGCACCGCACCGTCGGACACCGTCGCGAGCGCGTCGACCGAATCGGTGGCACGGAGCAGCGCCGGCAGCTCGGTCACCTTCCAACCTGTTGCCCACGACAACTTCCGGTCGACGGTCCGCGTCCATGTGGACCGGCCGATCCGGTCGACCGTTTCGCCGATGGTGATCACCAATTCGCCATCGACGCGCTCGGCCGAGACGTGCGTCGGTTCGCCGCCGGCGTGCGGGATCAGAACGGTGGTGAAGTTACCGCTCGACCGCCCGAAGGACAGTGTGTACAGCGGCCCGTACTCAGCGGCCTTGCGATCGGGGAACGGCCGTCGCGCCACCCCTTCGCTGAGGTCGACATCCGCAGGTCCGCCGGCCGCGATCAGCAACAATCCCGGTCCGTCAGCCGCCGAAGAGTCGTACGTCGAATGGCCGATCTCACGCCACGGATGCACCGCCTGCCAGCACGCCCGGAACGTGTGCGGCCCCGACGCCTCGTCCGTCACCACGACGTACGCCGGCTCCTCGCGCACCATCGCAATCGTGCGCGCCTGCGGTACGCCGTTCCCGTGATGCCGACCGGAGAACACCGCGACCACGCCTGTGTCGACCAGCGGATCAACCGTCACGCCACGATCGGTCGACAACTCGCGACCGTCGACGAGCACCGTGTTGTGACCCCGCCCCGACTGGAACCAGGTCAGGTACTCCGGGTCGTCGTAGCTCGGCGGACCGCCCGCCTCCCACAGCAACGGCTGCTGCCATCCGTCCAGCACGAGATCCAGTACGGCGCGGTGTGAGTGCGACTCCAGTTCGTGCTCGACGTGCGGCCCGTGATTGATCACCGCGCGCAGTTCGTCGCTCCGCAGGATCGTGTACCCGGATTCCGGCAGAACAGTTGCTGCGGGCAACTTGAGACTCGGTGCGCCGGTGATCTCCCGCGAGTGGAAGGACGCCGCCTCGACGGCGAACTCCTCTGCCGACAACCACTGCGCGGCGAACCGTGCAAGCGCCGGATCGTCCAGCAGGTAGCTCCCGCGCACCAGCGACGCGGCCGGCCACTCGACCCCGCTGTCCTGTAGGTGCGGCAGCCACCCGCCCGACGACACCAGCTCGACCATCCAGTGGTGCATGGTCGCGAACCGTGGATGTCCTGCCACCGCCGGATCGATTCGCGCCGCGGTCTGCAGCGCGGTCAGCACCATCCGGTGGTAACCGGGCGACCGCTCGTAGTGCCCACCATCGGGGTAGATGTCCAGCACCAGGTGCTCCTCGATCCGCTGCCGTGCCCGCTCGGCCCACGCCGCCGACTCCACGAGTGACGGCAGTACGGCGCTGAGATGCAGCAGTTCGGTCGCGCACACGAGCTGCCAGTTCCCGTGCCGGAAGACGTCATGCTCGTCGTATGCCCAGCGTGCACCGCCGACCAGGGTCGCGACCAGTCGCCCCCAGACACAGTCGGACAGCGGCGACGTGGTCAGCACCTCGAGCGTCGGCAGCAGGCTCCGGCAGCGCGCCCAGGTACCGAGCGAGTACCAGATGGCGTCGAGCCCGGGCCATTCGCCGGTCACCGAATCACGGTGCTCGACCCAGTCGTCCAGGTGCCGTTCGAAGGCCTGCAGATACCGTTCGTCACCGGTCAACAGCCAGGCGTGGACCCCGGGCGCCAGCCACCCGAGGTAGTGGAACCCGTACAGCTGCGAGCGGCCGCGCCCCAACCCGGTGACCTCGACGCCGTCGAGCAGCGGAGCAGCAGCGGTCAGTACGGCGTCCGCGGCCGGCGTGGACCGGATCGCGTCGGCCCACTCGGGCAACGGCCACGCGGGACGCCGGAGCTCACCGGCGACAAAGGCCCGGAGCCCGGCGAGATCGGTGGCCGGCGACCCGAACGCCTTGAGGAGATCGTCCGTCCCGATCCGGTTGATCCGCCCGTCGATATGCCGCGGCTTCTCAGGCCCCGTACTCATGCCGCCCCTGGATCGGCGAGCATCGAGACGTCGACCGGCTGCCGGGTCTCGATCGACTGGTGCGCAGCCTCCAATACGGCGGTGACGTTGCGGCTGCTCTCGATCGTGATCAGCGGTTGCCGCCCGGTCCGGCTGCAGTCCACCCAGTGCGCGATCGCGTCGGCGTACGCACCGGACGGGATGCCGTGCATGACCCGCTGGAGCATGTTCCGTGGGTAGCTGTACCCGTCCGGTTTCGCCAGGACGACGCTCTCCTTCTGGCGATCCAGCTGGACGACACCGTTCTCGGCGACGACCGAGACGTAGGAGTCGACGGTGGTCGGGAACGTGTTCGGGTAGATCCACGCCGACTCGAACGTCGCCACCGCGCCGCGCGAGTACTCCGCCTGGATCTGGATCGCGTCCGGGGTGTCGATGCCGAGCGACCGGAGCTTTCCCCAGCGGGCGGTCGCGTAGACCCGGCGTACCTGGTCGCGGAGCAGCCAGGAGACCAGGTCGATGTCGTGGCTGGACAGGAACCAGGCGCAGGTCGTGCGGTCGGCCCAGGACAGCATCTCGGTCGGCACGAAGATCGTGTCGTCCTTGCGGGCGTATGCGACCGCGGCGTCACCGAGGTCCGCGAGCAGTTGGTGGGCCTGCGCGTACGCCGGCACCCAGCGGTGGTTGAACAGGCACATCGCGACGACGCCGTGCTCGCGAATCGCCTGCACCGCCGCGTCCGCCTCGGCGACCGAGGTCGTCATCGGCTTCTCCACCAGGATGTGCTTCCCGGCCTCGGCGGCGCGCACCATCATCTCGCCGTGCACGTCGTCCGGGGTTGTGAGCACGACGGCGTCCACCGTGTCGTCGGACAGCAGCGCCGCCAGATCGGGATGGACCGTGGGGCGCGGTACCCCGCGGCCGGCGATCTCGTCGGCCAGTTGCCCGGCCGACTCCGCCGACCTGCTGGTCACCGCGGTGATCTCGGCGTCGGCCCGGCCGGACAACGACAACGCGTTGCCACGCCCCATGATCCCGGCCCCGACAATCCCGATCCGCAGCACGTCCGTCACGTCTACTTACCCTTCGCCAGAGTGTCGTTCCACGCCTTCTCGGCGTCGTCCAGTGCCTGCTTCGCCGACTTCGTGCCGGACATGTACGCCCGGACCTGGTCGTCGAACAGCTGCCTGAGCTGCTCGTCGTTCCCGGAACCCATCGACGCGTCCACGCTCTGCTTGAAGGTGTCGACCAGGATCTTGCGGGCCTGGTCGGCCGGCGTCGTCCCGGTGATCTGGGTGAAGAACGGGTCCTCGAGGGCCTTCACCGACGACGGGTAGATCGGGACCAGCTTGCAGAGCGCGAGCTGCTGCTCGGGCGCGGCGACGTACTTGAGCCAGGCGGCTGCGGCGGCCTGGTTGTCGGACTTCGCCGGGATGCCCATCACCTGCTGGCCGGGCATGTAGAACTTGCCGTCGGCGCCGAGTGCCGGCGGACCGACCACGATCGACGAGTACACCGCGGGTGCGTTCTTCTCCACGTTCAGCAGCGAACTGGACACGGCGGCCGGGTTGAACGCGATCAGCTTGTTCTCCAGCGACTGCGGCAGGTCCCGCGGGTTCTCACTGAGCGCGCCGGGAGCGATCGCGCCCGAGCTGAACAGCGGCTTGAACTTCTCCAGCAGCGCGAGCGTCTGCGGGGTGTTGAACGCGGCCTTCTTGCCGTCCTCCGACAACAGCGCGACGCCGTCGGCCTGCACGACGCTCGAGTACGACATGAAGTTCGTCGCCGACTTCCCGGTGGCGTCGTGGTACTTCGTCGCGAGCGCGAGCACTTCGTCGTACGTCTTCGGTGGCTTGGCCGGGTCGAAGCCGGCCTTCGTCAGCAGGTCCTTGTTGTAGAACGACAGCGACGTCCCGCCGTTGTACCAAGGGATCGCGATGCGCTTGCCGTCGACAACCATCGGCTCGGCCAGGTTGGGCAGGTAGGCGGCGACGTCCTGCTCGCTGAACAGCGAGTTCAGGTCCGCCATCGACCCGGCGAACAGCCCGCTCGTCGCGGACGTGAAGTTGACGACGTCCGGCACCTTCCCGCTGGCGATCGCCGCCAGCAGCTTGGTGGTGATGTCCGCACCCGGGACGTCGACCCAGTTGATGTGAACCTTCGGGTGTTCCTTCTGGTAGGCGTCGATCCACTTCTGGATGTCCGGCCCGTAGTTCTTCTGCAGGTTGATCGTCCACCACTCGACGTCGCCGGAGTAGGCGTCGCTGGACTTCTGCTGCGTGTCACCCCCGCCGGCGGGACTGCCGGACACACAGCCGGCAAGGGCGAGAACGAGTGTGGCGACCACGGTGAGTCGGAGTCTGTGCAGGGGTCGGGCCATCGTTGGCTCCTCGAAACGGAATGTCCTAAACCTGGCTTACAGACACCAGAGTGTTCGCCATCGAACGGCGCGAGTCAACGGAAGAAGCCTGAAATTTTCTGCAGTTACCGCTTCCAGCGTAGGAGGTTGTGCGCTACGGTTCCCGTCAGCTTGGTATCTGAAATCAGGGTTTCAGACACGAGGAGCGAGGTATGCCGGGTCTTCGTGGCCGTGTGGTCGGCCAGCATTGGTACACGCCGTACGTGTTCATGCTGCCCGGGCTGCTGTTCTATGCCGCGATGTTCGCGTGGCCGGCGGTGATCGCGATCCAGTTGGCGTTCTCCGACTACGACATCGTCCATCCGGTGCGCTTCTCCGGGCTGGACAACTTCGTCCGGCTGGCGCACGACCCGCGGGTCTGGATCGCGTTGCGGAACTCGCTGCTGTTCGTGCTGATGTTCCTGCCGCTGACCGTGGTCGCGCCGCTGTTCCTGGCGATGCTGGTGAACCTGAAGCTGCGCGCGATCCAGGCGTTCCGGATGCTCTACTACCTGCCGGTGATCACGTCGATGGTCGCGGTGGCGGTCGCCTGGCGGTACGTGTTCAACCGCGAGGGCGTCGTGAACTGGCTGCTCGGCCTCTTCGGCGCCGGCCCGACGGACTTCCTGCTCGACCGGCACTGGGCGCTGCCCACGGTGGTGCTGCTGGAGGCGTGGAAGAACGCCGGCCTGTTCATGATGATCTACCTCGCCGGGCTGCAGGCCGTACCGTCGGACCAGATCGAAGCGGCGACGATCGACGGAGCCAACGCGTGGCAGCGGCTGATGCACGTCGTCGTACCGTCGCTGCGGCCGACGTTCGCGGTCACGCTGGTGCTCAGCATGCTCGAGGCGATGCGCGCGTTCGAGTCGGTCTACGTGCTGACCCGGGGTGGGCCGCTCGACTCCACTCTCACGCTCGGCTACTACATCTGGTCGAAAGCCTTCGAGGACTACGACATGGGGTACGCGAGCGCGGTCGGTCTGCTGCTCTGGGCGATCATGATCGTCCTGGCCGGCTTCAACCTCCTGGTGACCCGGCGGAGGGATGTCTGATGGCTCGCAGGTTGTACCGCCGACCCCGCCGCCCCGGCCGCATCCGCCGCGTCGGGCTCTACGTCCTCCTGATCGCGGTCGCGGCGCTGTTCGTCGGGCCGTTCCTGATCCTGCTCAGCGCGGCGACCAAGCCGGCCAGCCAGGACGTGTTCGGGTTCCCACCGGATCTGATCCCGCGGCCGCCGGTCGCCGACTGGTTCCGCGAGGCGTGGACCACGATCCCGTACGCGCGGTTCCTGGTGAACTCGGTCATCTACGTCGGCATCACGATCCCGGTGTACCTCGTGGTGTCCGCGCTGACGGCGTACCCGCTGGCGCGGATCGCGTTCCGGGGGCGCGGCGTGTTCTTCATGCTGTTCCTGTCGATCATGTTCCTGCCCGGCGAACTGATGCTGATCCCGCGGTTCCTGGTGATGAGCCAGCTCGGCCTGACCGACACGTTCGCGGCGGTGATCCTGCCCGCGATCCTGTCCTCGCTCGGGATCTTCCTGCTCCGCCAGGCGTTCTCGCAGATCCCCGACGAGATCATCGAGGCCGCGCGGGTGGACGGCGCGAACGAGTTCGCGATCTTCTGGCGGATCTGTGTCCCGATCGTCGCCCCGACCCTGGCCGTCCTGGCGATCCTCGGGTTCGTCTCGGTCTGGAACAGCTTCATCTGGCCGCTGGTGGTGCTGACCAGCCAGTCGAAGTTCCCGATCGCGCTCGGGATCGCCTACCTCAGCGGGGTCTCCGGCACCGACGTCCGCGGCCTCGCCGCCGGCACGGTGATCTCGCTGGTGCCGGTCATCGCCGTCTTCCTGTTCCTGCAGAAACGCATCCTCAACAGCATGGGTGGCGCCGTCAAAGGCTGACCAGCGCCAACCCGCCCCTACCTTTGTGAGGCATCGATGCAGCTCAGCCGTCGCACGCTCCTGCTCGGAACCACCGCCGGCGGAATCGCCGCCTGGACCGGTCTCCCAGCCCTCTCCGCCGCCGCCGACCCACTCGTTTACGACTCACCCGCCGCCTTCGAGGCCGCGCAGGCGGGGTATCTCGCATCCAACGCGCAGGACAACGAGGCCGGGCTCTACGCCTGGGGCGAGTCCTACTTCCTGCTCGCTCTGTTGCGGATGTACGAGGCGTACCAGGACGAGCGCTACCTCAAGACGTTCGAGGACCGCGCCCACCACCTGATGAAGACCACCGACCACGCGCGCAAGGTCACCGACTACAAGGGCCGTTCCGGCAAGGTGTGGCGCACCGCGGGCAACTACACCGCGGGTCATGGCGTCCTGCCGGACAGCGCCGGGAAACCAGCGGTGCAACTGCGCTGGGCAGGCAGCCGCGCGGGCGAGTCGACGGCCGAGGTCTCGAACGTTGTCGACAGCACCTTTGACCTCGTCCTCCGGAACCCGGCCACCACCACGGTCGTGACGCTGCACAACGTGACCCTCGATCCGGCGTCCCCGGCGTACGTCGTCACCGCGGTCGACAACGCCTACACCGCGGGACTGCGTTGGACCGCGGTCGATCTCCGCGATGCGCCGACAGCAGTATCCGTGAAGGCTGGCACGATCGCCTTCCAGTCGCAGTACTACGTGTTCGCGGTGCACACCGGGATGATCGCGTTCCCCATGGCGCGGTACGCGCGGATGGTGCTGCAGTCGGCGAAGCTCCGGCAGGGGCCGCGGCAGCAGTTCGCGCGGGAGGTGCTCGACGCGGCGACCGAGGCGGTCGCGTTCCATGACGACGAGTGGGTCTCGCGGCCGGACGGGACCGGGGATTTCGTGTGGCCGAAGGGCGCACCGATCCCGTTCGACGGGACGATCCAGCCGTACAACCAGAGTCAGGCGATCGGCCAGGTGCTGATCGAACTGTTCCGGGTCACCGGCAAACCGCAGTACCGGACACGGGTTTTGCAGATGCTGAAGGCGTACGAGCCCGCGCTGCGACCCGTCGGCGACGCGTACGTGTGGACCTATTGGCCGCCGTACAGCGAGTTGTACGCCGGGTATCCGAAGACCGCCGGGATCTCGGAGTACACGCCGTCGTACCCGGCGTCGAAGCAGATCGAGGACCTGAGTCACGCCGCGATCAGCACCGAGTTCGTGCACGCGGCGTACGACGCGGGGATCGACGGTGGGCCGGCGACCGACGTACAGCGGTTCACGAAAACCTTTACGCAGAAGCTGATCCGATCCGCGACCGAGGTCTGGTACCGCGTCGACGGGACGGGTGATGCGGTGCCGGCCAACGCGGTGCAGTGCGCACGATGGGGTGCGTACGCCGAGCAGGACGAGCTCGTGTACCAGCAGTCCCTGCGGGTGTACGACGCCGTGCAACTCGTGCCCGTGCAAGGGTCGCACGCATTGGGTATCGCGTATCTGAACTGGGCCAAGAACGCTGGATGGAGGAACAAGTGAGACTGCTCCGGATCCACACGCCGGACGGACTGCGGGACGCCGTACTGGACGACGACGGCCGGGTGCGGCCGCTGTCGGGCGCGGCCGAGCCGTTCGACGTGGACAGGTGGCGCTCGAGAACGCCGACGGACGAGTCGCTGGACTTGGCCGACGTACGCCTGGCGCCGCCGCTCGATCCCGGGAAGATCGTGTGCGTCGGGCTGAACTACGCCGATCACGCGGCCGAAGGCGGGCAGCAGGCGCCGGCCGAGCCGATCTTGTTCATGAAGGCGCCGGACACCGTCGTCGGTGCGCACGACGACGTGGTGATCCCGCGCGGCGGCGACAAGACCGACTGGGAGGTCGAGCTCGGCGTGGTGATCGGGCGCACCGCGGCGTACCTTGCCGACGAGTCCGAGGCACTGGCGCATGTCGCCGGCTATGTGCTGGTGAACGATGTGTCTGAGCGGCACTTCCAGCTCGAGCGCGGCGGTCAATGGGACAAGGGCAAGAACTCCGCGACGTTCTGCCCACTCGGCCCGTGGGTCCTGACCGCGGACGAGGTGCCCGCCCCGCAGGCGCTCAAGCTCGGACTGGACGTGAACGGCGAGGCGTTCCAGGACAGTTCGACCGCCGAGATGATCTTCGGCGTCGCCCACCTGGTGCACTACATCTCGCAGCTCATGACGCTCTACCCGGGCGACGTGATCAGCACCGGTACGCCGGCCGGCGTCGGCGCGGGTCAGAAGCCGCCGCGGTTCCTGCGCGAAGGCGACGTACTGCGGGTCTGGGCGGACGGCCTGGGCGAGCAGCGCAACCGGCTCGTCGCGGCGACCTGATGAGCGCCTATCTGTCCGCGATCACGGACCTGCTCGGGCGCATCGAGGCCGAGGAACAGGACTCGATCGCGGCCGCCGCGGGCCTGCTCGTGGACCAGATCGCCGCTGACCGCCTGGTCCACGTGTACGGTCCAGGCGGTCACTCGAACCTCGCGGCCCAGGAGATCTTCTTCCGCGCCGGCGGCCTGATGCACGTCTCCGCGATCCTCGACGAGGGCACGCTGCTGTCCAACGGTGCACTCCGCTCGATGGCGGTCGAACGGACGCCGGGGTACGGGCGGATCGTGATCGACACCGCTGGCTTGGGCGCGGGCGACGTACTGCTGTTCGTCAACGCCTACGGGATCAACGCGGCGCTGATCGACGCCGCGTTGACCGCGCGAGAACGCGGCGTACGGACGATCGGGGTCAGCTCCCGGCAGCACGCCGACCAGACCGCGGCGGATCATCCGGCCCGCCATCCGTCGCGGGCGAACCTGCACGAGATCGTCGACGTCGCCGTCGACACGAAGGTGCCGATCGGTGACGCGGTGCTGGAGTTCGACGGGCTGCCGGAGCGGGCCGGTGCGGTCTCGACGTTCGCGAACGCGTTCGCGCTGAACACGATCGTGCTGCGGACGCTGGAGGAGCTGCTGTCCCGGAGCATCGCCCCGCCGGTATGGCGCAGTGGCAACGCACCCGGTGGGGACGAGGCGAACGCCCAGTTCCTCGACCGTTTCCGGCAGCGGGTCCGCTGGCTCTAGCCCTTCAGAGCAGTTGCGATCGCGTCCGCGACGGGCGTGGTCGGCCGGCCGATCAGCTGCGTGAGGTCATCGCTGCGGTAGGCCAGCCGGCCGCGCTCGATCGCGTTCTCAACCCCGACGAACATCTGCGCCACCGGCTCCGGGAAGCCGGCGCCGACCAGCACCTGCGTGTGGTCCGCCGGCGAGAGGTTGTTGTAGGCAACGTTCTGCCCACTTTGCTTCGCGAGCTCGGCGGCGTAGTCCGTCAGCGTCCAGTCGGTGTCGCCGTTCAGCTCGTACGCCCGCTTCTCGTGCCCGTCACCGGTCAGGACGACGGCCGCCGCGGCCGCGTAGTCCCGCCGCGCGGCGGACGCGATCCGGCCGTCACCCGCGCTGCCGAGCACCCCGTTGGTCAGCTGTCCGGCGATCTGGTCGGTGTAGACCTCGTTGTACCAGCCGTTGCGCAGGAACGTGTACGGCAGACCGGAGTCGAGGATCGCCTGCTCGGTCGCACGGTGGTCGGCGGCCAGGTCGAAGTCGGCCTCCGGGCCGCCGAGGATGCTGGTGTAGGCGATCCGGGCCACGCCGGCGTCCTTCGCGGCCGCGATGACCGCCTTGTGCTGGTCCAGCCGGTTCGGCTCCAGGCCCGAGATCAGCAGGACGGTGTCGCCGGCACCGAAGGCCTCGGCCAGCGCGTCCGCGTCGTTGTAGTCGGCGATCCGGACCTCGACGCCGCGGTCCGCGATCGGGGCCGCCTTCTCGGCGTTCCGCGCGACCGCGACGACCTGGTCGGCCGGGACCCGCTGGAGCAGCTCGTCGACGACGAGAGTGCCCAGGTGGCCGGTGGCGGCGGTGACGACGATGCTCATCAGTACTCCTTGGTGATTGGTGGGATGTCACCGACATTAGACGCGCCTGACGAGCGGATCTATGTCCACGGAGCGCTGATTTATGTCTCATCGTCTTGAGGGCAGCGCGTATCATGACAGGTATGGATGTACTTGCCGATGTCGTCGCCGCGATGAAGACCGGCCCCGCCACCTCCGGACGCACCGACGTCCGGGGCCCATGGGGTCTCGGTTTCGTGCACTCGTTCGGCGCCACCTTCCACCTCGTCCTGCAGGGTACGGCGTGGTTGCTGCCGCCCGACGGCGCGCCGATCCCGCTCGGCCCGGGCGACGCGGTGCTGCTGCCGCGCGGCCTGGACCACTCGCTCGTCGACCACCCGGACTCGCCGGTGGTGCCTTTCGACCCGACGGTCGAGGAGCCGCAGCAAGGTCAGGGTGCTCGGGCGCTGTTGCTGTGTGGGACCTACCGGCTCGACCGCGAGCGGCCGCATCCGGTGCTGAGCCGGCTGCCCGACGTGGTCGTCGTACCGGCGAATCCGGGGCAGCACCGGTCGTTGCACACGGCAATCAGCATCCTGGGTGAGGAGCTCGACGCGCAGCGGCCGGGCGCGGCGGCCGTCGTACCGGCGCTGGTGGATGCGTTGCTGGTGCTGATCCTGCGGGCCTGGTTCGAGGACAACGACTGCCCGACGGATCGCGGCTGGGCTCGGGCGCTGACCGATCCCGCGGTGGTGCAGTCGCTGGAGCTCATCCACGAGAAGCCTGGGTCCGCGTGGACGGTCGCCGACCTCGCGTCGAATGTCGGGTTGTCCCGGGCTGCGTTCGCGCGCCGGTTCACCGACGCGGTGGGGGAGCCGCCGCTCACCTACCTGTCCCGCTGGCGGATGACGACCGCGGCCCGTCTGCTGCGCGATCACGACCAGCCACTCGCCACGGTGGCGAAGGAGATCGGCTACACGTCGGAGTTCGCGTTCGCGAAGGCCTTCAAACGAGACTTCGGAGTACCGCCGGGGACCTATCGCAAGCAGCTCACCCCGGCCTGAGAATTGCTCGTCTCACCCTGTAGGAAACTTACGGGTTCTGAGTGATCATGGGCAGCAAGCACCACACACACTCACGGTTCCCCAATGGTCACCGGCAGTTCGACCGGCGCGGGGGCCTACCGCCCTGAGTACCCGTGAAGGTGAGGCCCATGAGCCCAATCAGTCGCAGGACCCTAGTTCTCGGCGGACTCGCCGCGGCTGGTGTCGGCGCCCTCCCGGCTGCCGCCCAGTCGTCCGTGATCACCGCCACCGCCGCCGTTCCGTACCCGTTCCAGCTGGGCATCGCCTCCGGTGAACCGGACGCGAACAGCGTCGTGCTCTGGACCCGGCTGGCGCCTTCGCCGACCAACGCCGACGGCCAGGGTGGGATGGCGAACGCCGATGTCGCCGTCGACTGGCAGGTGTCGACCACCGACACGTTCAGCACGCTGGTCTCCTCCGGCACCGTGACTGCCCAGTTCGCGTCCGCCCACTCGGTGCACGCGATCGCCGGTGGTCTCAGCCCGGACGCCGACTACTTCTACCGGTTCCGTGCCCAGGGCCACATCTCGCCCGTCGGCCGGACCCGCACCACCCCCGCGATCGGTGCGGCCGGCCGGGACCTGCTGATGGCGTTCACCTCCTGCTCGCACTACGAGGAGGGGTACTTCACCGTCTACCGCCGGATGGCCGAGGAGAACCCGGGCGTCATCCTGCACCTGGGCGACTACATCTACGAGTACGGCGCGACCGCGGGCCGCCCGCGCCTGCACCTCGGCACCGAGATCGTGACGATCGCGGACTACCGCCGCCGGTACGCGCAGTACAAGACGGACCCGGATCTGCAGGCAGCGCACGCTGCGGCGCCGTGGATCGTCGTACCGGACGACCACGAGGTGGAGAACAACTACGCCGGCACCGTGCGCGAGAACAACACACCGGCACTCACTGCGGCGCAGTGGACGGCGCGGCGGTCGGCGGCGTACCAGGCGTACTACGAGAACATGCCGCTGCGGCCGGCGCAGGTGAACAGTGGCAACAGCATCCAGCTGTACCGGCGGCTGCGGTGGGGGAGTCTCGCGACCTTCCACATGCTCGACACCCGTCAGTACCGCAACGACCAGGCCTGTGGTGACGGCTGGCAGCAGTGCTCGGACGCCGATCTGGCGAGCCGCAGTCTGCCCGGCAACTCGCAGGAGACCTGGCTGCTGGACGGACTGAACCAGCACCTGGGGACCTGGGACATCATCGGCCAGCAGGTGTTCTTCGCTCGCCGGTTCAATGCGTCCGGCGCGAGCATGGACTCCTGGGACGGGTACCGCGCCTCGCGGGCGCGCATCCAGCAGGGCTGGGTGGACCGGTCGGTGCGCAACCCCGTCGTACTCACCGGGGACGTGCACCGGGCGTGGGCCAACGACATCAAGGCCGACTACAACAACGCGAACTCGGCGACCATCGGCAGCGAGCTCGTCACCAGCTCGGTGACCTCGAGCGGTGACGGCGACGGGTCGACCACCGTTCCGGATGTCGGCACCAACCCGTGGCTGAAGTTCTACAACAACCGCCGCGGCTACGTCCGGGCGACGATCAGCCCGACCGAGATGAAGGCCGACTTCCGCAACGTCGCGAAGGTGTCCGAGCACGGCGCCGCCGCGGCGACCGTGAAGTCGTTCGTCATCCAAGACGGCCAGCCCGGCCTGCAGGCGGTGTGACGATGAAGAAGACGCTCGCTATTACCGCCCTGGCAGCGATCGCGCTGACCTGCACGGCCACCACCGCCGACGCCCACATCGCAGCACCCACATGGGTCGCGGCCAACAGCGTCGCCACTGGCGACCAGGACACGCCGTCGGTGGCGACCAACAAGAACGGGTACGTCGCAGTTGCCTGGGAAGACGACCGCGACACCGACAACGCGACCGACAACGTGCACAGCGAGATCTACCTGCGGCTGTTCCGCAACGGCACGGCTGTGTACGAGAAGAAGCTGTCCGCCGGCGGCAGCACCGGAGTGACCAACTGGCGGCACCTGCACCCGGACGTCGGGCTCGACGACAACGGCAACGCGGTCGTGGTCTGGCAGGACGACCCGGACGGCAACGGGTACTACAACATCCCGTACCGCGTCGTGAACACCGCCGGCACCGTCACTGCGTCGGGCAACGCCAATAGCAGCTCCACCGGTCAGCAGATCAACCCCCGTGTCGCTGTGGACCCGGATGGCGCGCCCTCCGGTGCTGCTGTCGCTTTCACTGCTGTGTGGGAAGACATCCAGACCGGTGGGCAGCCGACTGTGAAGGCGGCTGGGTTCACTGGCCCGACCACACGTGCCTGGGAGGTGACCGCGTCCGCCGCGACCGGGCAGAACCACAACCCGGACGTCGCCGTGTCGGCATCTGGTGACGCGGTTGTCGTGTGGGACGACGACGGTGACGGTAACGGGTTCTACCAGGTCGGTCTGGTCCGGCTGGGTCGTTCGAACGGTTCTGCCACGCTGTCCCGCCGGTCCGCGAACGCAACGGCCGACGGTCAACAGCGGCACGCCTCGGTGGCTGCCAACTTCAACGGTGACTTCGCCGTGGCGTGGGAGTCCGACCACACCGGTACCGCAGGAGCCTGGACCCGTAGCTTCACCTCGACGGGTACTGCGCACTACGCGGACACGCTGGTCGCGGACGGCGGTAGCTGGCCGTCGATCGGCATCGACGACCAGGCGCAGTCCGTTGTCGGCTGGACGGTCCAAGGCACTGACCCCGACGTCTGGGTCCGCGGCTTTGGCACGGACGGCACCGACACGGGCCGTCTGTCGGCGCAGAAGCTCAGCTCGGTGACCACGGGTCGCCAGGAGCAGATGGCGGTCGCAGTCTCGCCGTACGCCGAGGTGGCGGTCGCCTACACCGACGACAACGATGGCAACACCTACGACCAGGTCATGCTCGGCACGGGAATCTCCAACAACAGCTGGTGATCCGGAGCGGCGCGCTGTCCTGCTAGCCGGACAGCGCGCCGTGCGCGAGCAGGCTCTCGGCGGTCTCCGCGATGGTGTCCTGGACCGGGCGGGCCTTCCAGCCGAGGAGCCGCTCGGCCTTCGCGCTGGTCGCGTCGAAGTCCTGCCCGAGCTGCGGTCGTAGCGCACGCAGCTGCGGGTTGAAGGTGCCGAGGACGCGCGCGAGGAACACGGGCAGCTCGCGGGTCGGCGCCTTGGCGGCCCGGTCGCCGAGCCGCTCCCGCAGGATGTGGGCCACCTCGACCATCCGCAGGCTGGGGCCGGCGGACGCGAGCCACCGTTCACCGGCCGCGGCCGGGTCGGTCATCGCGCGGAGGTGCAGGTCGGCGACGTCGCGGACGTCGACCCAGCTGGTGCCGAACGGCGGGCAGGCCGGAACGGAGCCCTCGAGCATGCTGCGAATCGTCCGCAACGACGGCGGATCATCCGGTCCGAGCACCGGACCGAGCACAGCGACAGGATGTACGGCGGCGAGCTCGAGCCCGTCGCCTTCGTCTCGAATGAACTGCCAGGCGGCCCGTTCGGCCAGCGTCTTCGACTTCTGGTACGGCGCGATGTCCGCGTCCACCTTCGTCCAGTCCTGCTCCGTGTACGGCGCCGACCGTCGCGGATGCCCGTACCCGATTGCACCGAACGCACTGGTCAGCACGACCCGGCGTACCTTCGCGTCACGGGCGGCTCGGAGAACCCGCAGCACGCCGTCCCGCGCGGCGGCGATCATCGCCTCCTCGCTCTCGGGCGCGTTCCGCAGCGTCGGCGAGGCGACGTGCAGCACGTACGCACACCCGGCGACCGCGTCCGCCCACCCGTCGTCGCTCTGCAGATCGGCGCGGACGACGGTCAGTCGCGCGTCCTTGAAGTGTGCGGCGCTGTGCAGTTGGGCGCGGAGCGCGGGCTCCTTGCGTAGGTCGCGAACCGGCGTACCCGGCCTGCAGCAGCGTGAGCACGCACCAGCTTCCGATGAACCCGGATCCTCCGGTCACCAACACCTTGTCCATGCGAGTGCCATTCCTGGGGTAGATTATCTGGAGAGGTCTCCAGATACGGTAGTGGAGAGGTCTCCACTTAGCAAGTGAGGTGTTGTGGTTCGTTCAGATGCCCGGGAGAACCGGGAGCGCATCCTCGCGGCCGCCCGTGAGGCGTTCGCCGCCGACGGGTCCACGTCGATGAACCAGATCGCGCAGCGGGCGCGCGTTGGCGCGGGCACGCTGTACCGCAACTTCCCGACGCGCGAGGCGCTGGTTCTCGCGATCTACCAGGACGAGGTCGAGCGGTTCGTCGGCACCGTTCCGGAGTTGCTGACCGAGCTGCCGCCGCTCGAGGCGCTGCGGAGTTGGACGACCGATCTCGTCGAGGCGATGCGCCGCAAGCACGGACTGGGTGATGCGCTCGGTCCGAGTGCGCAGCAGGCGATCACCGAGCAGACGTACGGGCCGGTGATCGCCGCGATCACGGAGCTTCTCGACGCCGGGAAGAAGGACGGCAGCATCAGGGCGGATGCGGACCCGCGTGACTTCCTGCAGCTCACCGGAGCCCTCTGGCGCGCCAGTCCGGATCGTTCGCCCAGGATGCTCAGGCTGATCCTCGATGGGTTGTCAGTGTCGTCAGTGTGAGGTGGGGGACATCGTGCTCAGTACGGTGTCCTCGGGGGTCACGACATCGAGGCGGGTGATGTCCTGCAGCGGGAACGACGTACTCGCAGGGACTTCGGCCTGGTACTTGCCGTTCGCTGCCCACCAGCCGGCCGTCTCGGTGGTGCCGTTGCGGCTGTGAACGACGAGCATGCAGTGCTCGTCCGGCTTTAGGTCGTTGAGCTTCAGTTGGATGTCCGTGCCCCAGCCGCGGCTCACCAGCTTGGCTGTGCTGTCGAGTCCGCCGACGCCGTTCGTCGCTGTCCAGGTCGCCGACGCCGGAGCCGCCAGTAGGCCCCAGGTGAGCGCGCCACTGGCCAGTGCGGTGCCGGCCGCCGCGAACTTCCACCGCCGCTGTTTGGTGGGGTGCCGTCGCCGAGTGAGGTGCAGCGGCGCGGGCTCAGGTGCTTCCGCCTCGACCTCCTCCAGGGGTACGCCGTGCAGCAGTCCGGGCAGAGGTGCGAACTGCAGGAGGGTCTCGCGACACGCTGCACAGCCCGCAAGGTGTTCTTCGGTCGTACGGCGCTCGGATGCCTCGAGCGCGCCGAGCACGTACGCACCGATCGACAGCGTCTCGGGGCACGTCATGAACCGGTCACTCCTCGTTCCTCCAGCGCCGCGCGTAACGCGTGCAGCGCGTAGTAGCTGCGCGACTTCACCGTCCCCGGCGGTACGCCGAGCACGACAGCCGCCTCGTTGACGGTGCGGCGCCGGTAGAACAGCTCGATGATCACCTGACGGTGGTCCTTGCTGAGCCCACGCAGTACCTCGATCACCTGCCAGACCTGCAGAACCCGGTCGATGTCGTCACCGAGCGCCGGGAACTCGCGGTCGTCGATCGGTACCTCCGTCACCCGGGCGCCCTGGCGGCGGCGCCCCGAGATGACCAGGTTGCGGGCGACCGTGAACAGCCAGCGCCCGGCCCGGTCCGGGTCCAGGTCGGCCGCGTGTGTCCAGGCCCGCGCCATCGTCTCCTGCACGATGTCCTCGGCGTACTGGCGGTCGCCGCCCACCGAGCGCAGTACGTAGCCGAACAGCGGCCGCCGGTACCTGTCGTACAGCGCGCGGATCACCGTGTCGTCATCCACACCTTCGAGTACGTACGACGGGCCCAGACGGTTCAATCCGAAACTTCCCTGAACCGCCGGTCCGGATCCCGCGTATCAGCGGGGGAGAGGAGATTCCGATGAAAACCACAATCTTGTTGCTCGGAGCAACCGTAGGCGGGCTCGGCACGCTGGCGGCCTGTGGCGGCGGCAGCACCACGCCAGGCGCCGCCGGCGCCGCCCCGGCCGCTGCCGCGATCGCGGTCCACAACGTCAGCGGTGTCGGTCAGACCCTGGTCGACGCCTCCGGGAAGACCTTGTACTTCGCCGACCAGGAGGCCGGCGGGATGATCAAGTGCACCAGCAGCTGCACGAGCGTCTGGGTGCCCGCCACCGGTACCACCGCCGACACCAAGGCGGTCAGCGGTCTGGGCACGATGAAGCGTTCCGACACCGGCGCGGACCAGCTCACCTACCAGGGCAAGCCGCTGTACACCTTCAAGTTCGACACCGGTGCGGGACAGGCCAAGGGCAACAATGTCTCCGACAGCTTCTCCGGCACGAGTTTCACCTGGCACGCCGCCACAACCACAGCGGCGGCCGCACCAACAACGTCCCCATCCAAGTCCTCGGGCGGAGGCGGCTACGGCTACTGACGCACTGAGGGTGCTGTGGTGGCGGGGTTCTTTCGACCCGTCACCACAGCACGCATTGTTCAGTGGTTGGGGATGAAGACGACCGCGTCGCCGACCGCGCGTTCGGCGCCGGCGGTGTTGCTCGGGCGGTTGACGACGGTGCCGTCCTGCAGCGCCATCGCGGTCGACCCGCCGCCGTCCAGGTTGATCGCGTCGGACAGGCCGAGCGCCTTCGCGACCGCGGCGGTCTCGGCCATCGTGGTGCCGACGCTGGTGGTCTGCCGGCCGTCGAGCGTGGCCAGCACGATCTTCCCGTCCCGCGTCGTCCCGGCGATCGTGCGCGGGTTGCGGTCGAAGAAGCTGCCGGTGCCGCCCGGTACGACGATCTCGCCGTTCTTGGTGAGCTGGTAGCGACCCGTCACGCCGTACAGACCGTGGCGCAGCGGGACCGTGCGGCCGTTCTCGTCCGACACCGCGAGGTCCGTGCGCAGGCAGCCCTTGGCGGCGACCTTCAACAGTGCGGTGGTGTCCTGACCGGTGGCCTGCAGCGAGGTCTGGCTCGCGGTGAGGGTCGTTCCGCGAGTGGTCGACGTACGGGCGACGCAGCCGCGGCGGTCGAGCACGACCTCGACGCCGGCACCGGCCGGGGTCGCGGCGGCGAACTCCGGCGTGAAGCGGACGACGTCACCCGGGACCGTGCACGCGGTTTGGTCGGGCAGCGTCGCGCAAGCGGTCGGCACCACCGGCGGGTGGTTGATGAACTCCAGCGGGAGCTCCGCGCCGGTGAAGCGGTTGTGGACGCTGCCGGTCCAGCGCAGGTGACCGGTCACCATCTTGTTGCTGTTGGCATCGATCACCAGGTTGGCCTCGGTCGGATCGGTGAGCGGCTCGCTGAGCAGCTTGCCGTCGGAGATCCCGAGCCCGACCGGGTCACCCGGGTACGTCGGGTTCGCGGTGAAGGTGAAGAACGAGGCGTTCACGCCGGCCAGCGCGCCCGACGACTTCACCAGGTCCGAGGTCTTCTCGACTTTGGCGAGGTCCGGACCGTAGGTGGTCCGCAGGTGGCCGTCGGCGCGCCGCGGGTCGATCGTCAGTACGTTCACGACCCACGGACCGCGCGTCGTGGTGTTGATCTGGTCGGCCGGTGCGGGGTCGGTGCCGCGGACGATCCGGGTCAGCGTGACGCCGCGCGCCAGCGCCCGGTCGCTGCGCGTCTCCGCCAGGTCGGCGTCCCCGAGCGGCAGGCCCTGCCCGGCCGGAACGACCGTCGGACCCTGCGCCTCCACCGGGGCCGCGCCGGCGGTCGGGATCCCGGCGGCGAGGACGCCGAACACGGCGGCCGCCCCCAGGACGGTCTTGAACACTCGAGCGGAAGTAGTCATACCGACCATCGTCGGAGTTCCCGGTGGAATGTTCCCGATCCAGCGTCTGACTCGGCAGCATCTTCCAGGTGACGGTTCAGCGTCGCTCAGGGCCGCGGTGCCAGCCGGATCACCGGGAGCTCCCGGTCGGTCTTCTCCTGGTACTCCGCGAAGCGCGGCGACGCGGCCACGATCTGCTGCCACGCCTCGTCCCGCTCGGGACCGTGCAGTTGCTCCGCGCGGACGTCGAGCGTCTCGCCGCCGATGTCGATGCGGACCTTGTCCGGGTTCGCGGCGAGGTTGTAGTACCAGGCCGGGTTGCCGGGCGCGCCGGCCGCGGAGGCGACGATCAACCGGCTGCCGTCGGTGCCCGGGAACCAGCCGACCGGCGTGAACCGCTCGGCGCCGGACTTGCGGCCGATCGTCCGCAGGACCAGGGCGTCGAAGCCCATCATCTTCTTCGCGCTACCGCGCCGGATCCGGCGCGCCACGAAGCCGTTCGCGAAGCGCAGCAGGCGTCCCTTGGGTTGCCGGGCCCCGTGGGTGCCGGCTTTGGTGTCGAAGCTCATCGCGAAGCCACCGCCTCGGTCTCGTGCACGGTGCGGGTAGTGCGGACCGTGTCGTCGTGCGTGAAGGGTTTGCCCTCGAGGTTGAAGCTCCAGGAGATCGTCGGCGTGATCCGCAGGTAGCTGCCGGCGCCGAACCGCCCCGTGCGCTCGACGAGCTCGGCGGTGCCGTAGATCCGCAGGTACCGCGGGACCCACGGGTCGGTCGACGGCAGGTCGTCGAGGATCACCGCGACCTTGGAGTTGCCGGCCCGCACGTTGCGGAACTTCCGGGTCTTCACCGGGTCGATGCCGCCGATGAACAGATGCGTGCCGTCGTACTCGAAGCCGACCGGGACGGCGTCCGGCTGCCCGTCGGTGCCGACGGTGGCGAGCCGGGCGAGGGGTTGGGAGCGCAGGTACTGGCGCTCCTCGTCGCTGAAAGACATCGGTCCTCCTCGATGGTTAATGCCGCGTACTGTACGCGTGATTAACCATACATGGCCTGTACCGTAGTTCCGTGAGTGAGACGTGGGCCGAGCAGCTGGACGCCGGCACGGGGCTGATGCAGCTGACCAGCATGGTCCAGGGCATCTACGTGACCGTCTCGGAGCGCCACGAGCTCACGCCGGTGCAGGCCCGGTTGCTGTGCGTGCTGATCGGCGGGCCGCGCGGGATGGCGGAGCTCGCGCAGATGTTCGGGGTCGAGAAGGCCGCGCTCACCGGGCTGATGGACCGGATCGAGAAGCGTGGGTTGGCGGCGCGATCCGCCGTACCGGGAGATCGGCGAGCGGTCCAGGTGACGTTGACCGACGACGGGCGGCAGGCCGCGACCGCGTTCCACACCGACATGGGTGCGGCGCTTGGGCAGCTGACTGACGCCATTCCGGCGGCCGATCGGGAAATGTTCCGCAGTACGGTCGCGGGCATGCTGTCGAGGTGCCGCACGTCACCGTCCAGCGAGTGAGCATCCGGCGGTCGCGGACAGCGTTTACCCCTACGATCGCAGCGTGTCCAACCCGTTGAGGACCTGAGTGTCCGCCGTCGTCGGTGCTTTCGGAGCGCTGGTCGCAGTGGCCGTGCTCGGGTACGTCGTCGGCCTCTTCGGGGTACTGCGCAAGCAGGACGAGCTTGTCCTGTCCCGGCTGGCGTTCTTCGTGGCGACTCCGGCGCTGCTGTTCACCACGGTGGCGCGTGCCGATCTCCGCTCGATCTTCTCGGTGGTGCTGGTCACCAACCTGGTGAGTCTGTTCGTGGTCCAGGTGATCTTCCTGGTGATCGCGGCGGTGATCTGGCGACGGACCCGGTCCGAGGCGACGATCGGCGTGCTCGCATCGTCGTACGTGAACGCGGGGAACCTCGGCGTACCGGTGGCGGCGTATGTGTTGGGCGACGGAGCGCTGGTCGCGCCGATCGTTTTGTTCCAGGTGCTCGTGATGGCGCCGGTGGCGTTCGCCGTACTGGACGGGGATCGGCAGGGGTCCGGGCGGCGGGTGTCGTTGCGGACCGTCGTGACGCGGCCGCTGCGTAATCCGCTCACCGTGGCGTCGTTGCTCGGGTTGTTGGTGTCGCTGCTGGGCGTGCGGTTGCCGGAGATCGTGATGCGGCCGATCGACCTGGTCGCCGCGGCCGCGGTGCCGGTCGCGCTGATTGCGTACGGGTTGAGCCTGAGCGCGGGGACGAAGGACTCGATCACCTTGCGGCGGGACGTGATCCTCGCGGTCGGGCTGAAGACGTTGGTGCAGCCAATGGCGGCGTACGCGATCGCCCGCTGGGCGCTCGACCTGCACGGAACCGCCCTGCTCGCACCGACGCTGCTCGCCGCGCTACCGACCGCCCAGAACGTCTACGTGTACGCCGTGCACTATCGCGCGAGCCGCACCCTCGCGCGCAGCGCCGTACTGCTGAGCACGCTGCTGTCGATCCCGGTGATGATCCTGATCGCCGGACTGCTGGCCTGACGCTACTGCCACGCGGTCAGAAGCTGCTCGGGTGTCACTGCCTGGACGCCGTCGACCGCAACGCCGGCGCGGGAGACGGCGACGAGCGGGACGGATTCGTCCGCTCCAGGCAGTTGCGACCGGTGCACGAGCAATCGGGCGAGATCGCGCGCATCGAACCGTTTCCGCTCGAGCCACTTGATTGAGCCCACCGCTGTGATCCGCTGCGCGACCGGCCCACGATCGGCCGCGACGATGTCGATCTCCGGATCGTTTGTCCTCGTCCAATAACCGCCGACCGTGCCGGTGCCGTCTGGCAGCCCGTCGGCGCGCAGGCGCAACAGCGACTCGCGGACGACGGGCTCGATGGCGCGGCCACGCCAAGATGGCCAGGACGTTCGGATGCGCGTCAGCGTGAGGTCTCCACGGCCACGCTCGATCTCCGCGAGATACGGACCCAGGAACGCCAGCCAGAAGCGGAGGTGCGGGTCGGCGATGTAGTAACGGGTCTCCTTGGACGGGCGCGTTGACAGTGGTGTCACAGCCTCGACGACCCGCTTGAGACCCAGCAGTTGGAGAGCGCGATTGAGGCTGGTTGCCGGAAGCCCGCCGGCCGCACGGCCGATGAGTGTATGCGTACGCTCGCCCGAACCGATCGCCGCGAGGACCAGCCGAGCTTGCGCGTCGGCAGGAAACTCCGCGGCGAGGGACCGTTCTCCACTGACGATCAGCGCCGAGGTCGGATCGGCGACGGCCTCCCCGAGGTAGTCGAAGACAGTGCCGCCGGCCGGCCACTCGTCCAGCACCATCGGGAGACCGCCGGAGACGAGGAAAGCATCGAATGCCTCGGCCGGCTTCAGCTTGAGCATGGCGGCGACGTCGGCCGGGCTCAAGGGCGGCAGAACCATCTCGGTTCCGCGCTGATGGAACGGCCGATCGTACTGGTTGAGCCGCTCCATCATCGCGAGATCCGACCCCACGCAGAGCAGCAGTACAGGCTTACGTGACAGCTCCCGGTCGTAGAGCTTCTGCAGTGTTCCCTCGAAACCGGGGTCGTTGGTGATCAGGTACGGCATTTCGTCCAGCACTACGATGCTGGGCTTGTCGGTCGGCAGCGCCGCGGCCAGCAACTGCAGGGCGGCGTCCCAGTCGTGCGGCATCTGTCCAGCGAAGAGGCCGGCTCGGGGAAGGGTCGACGCGGATCCTGCCTCCATGAACAGGCGCAGGTCGGTGGCCGTGTTCGACTGCGCCGACGCCGTGAAGAAGAAGCTCGGTACGCCGGAACGCTCGATGAACTCCTCGACGAGTCGCGACTTGCCGACCCGACGCCGGCCGCGCATCAGCACGGCTTTGCCCGGGCGGCCTGTCCGCCCTCGCTGCTCGACCCGGTGCAGCAGTCGATCGAGTGTCTCGAGTTCGCGGGCTCGGCCGTAGAAGTGGTCCATTGGTTCCGCCCTCGATCAACCCGTATTTGATAGGCCCAAAAATGAACATACCAAACTTGGTTGTCTTTGCGTTCGAGGTCAGCCCATTGCCTTGAAGGCTTCCTCCGCGACCGGCGCGACCTGGTCGACGTTGACGCCCTCGTTGGCGGACTGGGCGATCACGGTCAGCGTGTTGCTGCCGCGATAGCACTGGGTCGGCAGGTTGCCGGTCGACTCCACACAGGTAGAGCTGCCGACCTTCTTGATCTTGTCCGGGGTCGCACCCGAGTCCTTGACGGTCTTGTCGATGTCGACCTTGCCGCGCAGCGCGATGATCACGTACATCCGGTTGCCGTCGACGGTGCCGTACGCCTCGACCGTCGCCTGCTTACCGTCGTTGATCCGGCTCAGCGCCTCGCGTGTCTGGTCCAGTTGCAGCTGGTCGCGGATCTCCTTGTCGGTGATCCGGTCCAGGCCGGCGAGCTTGGCCGGCGGGTTGATGCCACGGTTCGTGTTCAGCCGGTTGAGCGGGCCGAGACCCCAGACGTACCCGAGCAGCGCCAGTACGACCAGGATGACGACCGCGCCACCCAACGTCAGCCAGGCACCGCTGAGCCGCCGCAACCCCTTCTTCTTGGGCTGTTCGGCCTTCGCGTCAGTCTTGGCGTCGGCCTTCGCGTCCGCCGTCGTGGCTGCCTTCGTGTCCGCTTTCGTGTCCGTCGTGCCGCTCGGATCCGTGGCCGCCTGCGCCGGCCCGGCCGGGACGGCCGCCAGCTCGGCGGTGTCCGCACCGGCGTCGGTCGCCGGGGCGCCCTGATCCTTCGGATCCGCCGGGGTGGTGGGGTCGCTCATCGGATAGCTCCTCGGGACGTACGGTCGCGGGGTTCACTCCCGATGCTTCCACATCAGGACAACGGCTTCATCAGGACAACCGGCTTCGCAGGGTAGCCGGTCGCTGACACGCACAGGTGCCCGCCTCCCCGGTGGGGAAGCGGGCACCCGGAACGCCTGCTGTCAGAGGGTCGCGACGACCTTCACCGCGTCGGAGTCGTCGGCGTTCCAGACGATCTCGCCGGTGATCCGGCCGGCCGCCCGCAGGTCCGGCTCGGCGCGCTCGGCCAGCGCCAGCCGGGCGGCGGGCCCGCTGACCTCGACCTTGGAGACCTCGGTCTTCATCGAGACCTGCGCCTCGGACTTCGCGCCACGGATGCCGGCGAGCACCTCGGAGACCGCGTCCAGCACCTCCGGCTCCTGGTCCGCGATCGTCAGGTCGACGTCGGCCACCGGCCAGCTCGAGCGGTGGATCGAACCCTCCTGCCACCACGACCAGACCTCTTCGGTCGCGAACGGCAGGTACGGCGCGAGCAGCCGGAGCTGGACCGACAACGCGACCGCCAGCGCGGCCTTCGCCGAGGCCGCCGCGGCGTCACCCTGACCGCCGTACGCGCGCTCCTTGACGAGCTCGACGTAGTCGTCGCAGAACGTCCAGAAGAACCGCTCGCTGACCTCGAGGGCACCGGTGTAGTCGAACCGTTCGAAGGCCGCCGTGGCGTCGATGACGACCGAGCGCAGCTTCTGCAGCATCGCCAGGTCGACCGGCTCGGTGACCGCGGCCGGGTCGACCGTGGTGGCCCCGAAGCCGAGGACGAACTTCGACGCGTTCAGGACCTTGATCGCGAGCCGGCGGCCGACCTTCATCTGCGACTCGTCGAACGGCGAGTCCATCCCCGGGCGCGCCATCGCCGCGCGCCAGCGCACGGCGTCGGAACCGAACTTGTCCAGGATCTCCGACGGGACGACCGCGTTGCCCTTGGACTTCGACATCTTCTTGCGGTCCGGGTCGACGACGAAGCCGGAGATCAGCGACCGCGCCCACGGGAGCGTGCCGTTCTCGAAGTGTGCCCGGACGACACGGGAGAACAGCCAAGTGCGGATGATCTCGTGAGCGTGCGTGTTCAGGTCCATCGGGAACGTCCGGCGGAACAGGTCGTCGTCCCGCTCCCAGCCGCAGACGATGTGCGGGGTCAGCGAGGACGTCGCCCAGGTGTCCATCACGTCGGGGTCGGCCTCGAAGCCACCCGGCTTGCCACGCTGCGACTCGTCGTACCCGCGCGGGGCCTGCGAGGTGGGGTCGATCGGCAGCTCGGCCTCGGACGGCATCAGCGGGTGCGCGTAGTCCGGCTCGCCGTCCTGGTTCAGCGGATACCAGACCGGGAACGGAACACCGAAGTACCGCTGGCGGGAGATCAGCCAGTCGCCGTTCAGCCCCTCGACCCAGTTCAGGTAGCGGTGCCGCATGTGCTCCGGGACCCAGGCGAGCTCGTTGCCGCGCTCGATGAACTCCTGCTTCAGGACGGCGTCGCGGCCGCCGTTGGTGATGTACCACTGGCGGGTGGAGACGATCTCGAGCGGCTTGTCGCCGTTCTCGTAGAAGTTCGCCATCCGCTCGGTCTTCTTCGGCTCGCCGTCCAGGTCGCCGCTCTCGCGGAGCTTGCCGACCATCAGCTCGCGCGCGCTGAAGACCGTCTTGCCGGCGAGTTCGCCGTACAGCTCCGCGGAGCCCTCGAGCCAGGCCGGGGTGTCGCGGAGCAGCCTGCCGTCGCGGCCGATCACCGTGCGGACCGGGAGTTGCAGCTCGCGCCACCACTGGATGTCGGTCTGGTCGCCGAACGTGCAGCACATCGCGATACCGGCGCCCTTGTCCATCTCGGCGGCCGGGTGCGCGAGGACCGGGACCTCGACACCGAACAGCGGCGACGTCACCGTCGTACCGAACAGGTGCTTGTAGCGGTCGTCGTCCGGGTGCGCGATCAGCGCGACGCACGCCGGGATCAGCTCCGGGCGGGTGGTCTCGATGTAGATCGGGCCGTCCGCGCCGTGGAACGCGACCCGGTGGTAGGCGCCCGGATACGCCCGGGCCTCCATCTCGGCCTGCGCGACCGCGGTCTGGAACGTGACGTCCCAGACCGTCGGCGCCTCGGCCAGGTAGGCCTCGCCGCGGGCGAAGTTCCGCAGGAAGGCGCGCTGCGACGTACGCCGGGAGTCCTCGGAGATCGTGGTGTAGAGGTACGACCAGTCGACGCTCAGGCCGACCTGGCGCCACATCGCCTCGAACGCCTGCTCGTCGATGTGGGTCAGCTCACCGCACAGGTCGACGAAGTTCTGCCGGGAGATCGGGATCTGCTTCTTCGGGTCCGGCTTGGCCGGGGGAGTGAACTCCGCGTCGTAGGGCAGCGACGGGTCGCACTTGACGCCGTAGTAGTTCTGGACGCGGCGCTCGGTGGGCAGGCCGTTGTCGTCCCAGCCGATCGGGTAGAACACCTGCTTGCCGCGCATCCGCTGGAAGCGGGCGACCAGGTCGGTGTGGGTGTAGCTGAAGATGTGGCCGACGTGCAGCGACCCCGAGACCGTCGGCGGGGGCGTGTCGATGGAGAACACATCGGCGCGCTCGGCGGTGCGGTCGAAGGCGTAGGTCTGCTGCTCCTTCCATACGGCAGCCCACTTCTCCTCGAGTCCGTCGAGTGTGGGCTTGTCTGGAACGCTGGACGTCTGGCTCATGCCCACAATGTTAGTGGTTGTCAAGGGGTGCTTCCGACCGGTTATCCACACCCCCTTCTAGACTGGGCCTTCTGATGAGCGACCTCTCCTACGCCGAGGTATCGGCACGGCTTCAGCAGCGCTGGCCGGAGCACAAGATCGAGCCCACCCTGGAGCGCGTTCAGCGCGTCGTCGAGCTGCTCGGCGACCCGCAGAAGGCCTACCCGGTGGTGCACCTGACCGGCACCAACGGCAAGACCTCCACCGCGCGGATGATCGACACCCTCTTGCGCGAGGCCGGGCTGCGGACCGGCCGGTTCACCAGCCCGCACCTGGAGTCGGTCCGAGAGCGGATCACGCTGGACGGCGAGCCGATCAGCGAGCAGCGCTTCGTCGAGGCCTACGAGGAGCTCGAGCCGTACCTCGCGGTCGTGGACGCCGAGCAGGAGCACCCGCTGACGTTCTTCGAGGCGATCACCGCGATGGCGTTCGCAGTCTTCGCCGACGCCCCGGTCGACGTCGCGGTGATCGAGGTCGGCCTCGGCGGGACCTGGGACGCGACCAACGTCGCCGACGGCACGGTCTCGGTGATTACCCCGGTCGCGGTCGACCACGCGCACCTGCTGGGCGGCGATCCGGTCACCATCGCCGGCGAGAAGTCCGGCATCATCAAGCCGGGCGGTACGGCGGTGATGGCGCAGCAGAGCCTGGACGTCTTCGAGGTACTGCTGCGGCGGGCCGCCGAGGTCGGCTCGCAGGTCGCCCGTGAGGGGATCGAGTTCGGCGTCGTCAGCCGCACGCTCGCGGTCGGCGGCCAGATGATCTCCCTCAAGGGTCTCGGCGGCGAGTACGACGACCTGTTCCTCCCGCTGTACGGCGAGTACCAGGCACACAATGCGGCGACCGCGGTCGCGGCCGTCGAGGCGCTGCTCGGCGCCAGCCCGGAGACCGAGGGTCGGGTCACCACCGAGCTGCTGCAGGCCGGCTTGGAGCAGGTCACCAGCCCGGGCCGGATGGAGGTCGTCCGGAACAGCCCGACGATCGTCGTCGACGCCGCGCACAACCCGCACGGCGCCGAGGCGACCGCGGCCACTGTCTCCGAGGCGTTCCAGTTCCAGCCGCTGATCGGCGTCCTCGGCTGTATGAAGGACAAGGACGTGTACGGCCTGCTCGAGGCCTACGAGCCGATCATGGAGACGGTCGTCTGCACCCGGAACAGCTTCGTCGAACGCTCGATGCCGGCCGAGGAGCTCGGTGAGCTGGCCGCCGAGGTGTTCGGCGAGGATCGGGTACTGGTCCGGCCGCACCTGATCGACGCCATCGACGACGCGATCCGGCTCGCCGAGGAGAACTCGCTCGCGCTGGGCACGGGCGGCGTACTGATCACCGGCTCGGTCATCACCGCGGGTGAGGCGCGGGCGCTGCTGGTCCGGAAACCGAAGGACGAACAGCAGTGAGGTCGCTCGCGTCGATCGTGCTGGCGTTCGAGTCCGTCGTGCTCGCTCTGGTCACGCCGGTGATGATCTCGGTCGCCGGCGTCCGCCCGGCGGTGGCGGTCGCGGTCTGCCTCGGGCTGTTCTTCCTGGCCCTGGTCGCGTGCGGCCTGCTGCGGTTCCGGGTCGGGTACGTGCTCGGTTGGATCGTCCAGGTCGGCGCGGTCGGCCTCGGTTTCGTCGTCCCCGCGATGTTCGTACTCGGCGCGGCGTTCGCGGGTTTCTGGATCGCCGCGATCGTCCTCGGCCGTCGCATCGAGGAAGCCAAGAAAGCGCACGAGGCGCTAGGCTCAGCCGCCCCGAATACTTCGAGAGAGAGTTGACAGATGTCGCAGCGCACGCTGGTCCTGCTGAAGCCCGACACGGTCCGGCGCGGCCTGGTGGGTGAGGTACTGGGCCGGTTCGAGGCCAAGGGCCTCCGGATCGTCGCCATGGACCTGCGCACGATCGACGCCGAGCAAGCCGACCAGCACTACGCCGAGCACGTCGAGAAGGCCTTCTACCCGCCGCTGCGGGACTTCGTCACCAGCGGCCCGCTGGTCGCGATGGTCCTTGAGGGCGACGAGGCGATCGAGGTCATCCGCGCGCTGAACGGCGCCACCGACGGCCGCAAGGCCGCCCCCGGCACGATCCGCGGCGACCTGTCGCTGTCCAACCGCGAGAACCTCGTGCACGGCTCCGACTCCGAGGAGTCCGCCGCCCGCGAGATCAAGATCTGGTTCCCCGACCTGCCGTGAACCCGTCGGTGCTCCCCGACCCGGCAGCGCTGCACCCGATGCCGGGCCAGTCGCGGGTCGTGCTGCTCAAGCCGCTCGTCACCGCACCGCTGATCGAGGTCGGGGAGTTCTCGTACTACGACGACGCGGACGACCCGACCGCGTTCGAGACCCGCAACGTGCTGTACCACTACGGCCCGGAGAAGCTGGTCATCGGGAAGTTCTGCGCCCTCGGTGAGGGCGTCCGGTTCGTCATGAACGGCGCCAACCACCGGATGGACGGCCCGTCGACGTTCCCGTTCCCGATCATGGGCGGCTCCTGGGCGGACCACTTCGACCTGATCACCGGCCTGCCCGGCCGCGGCGACACCGTGATCGGGAACGACGTCTGGCTGGGCTACCAGAGTCTCGTGATGCCCGGCGTACGGATCGGTCACGGAGCCGTCGTGGCGTCAGGCTCGGTGGTTGTCAGCGATGTCCCCGACTACGGCATCGTCGGCGGCAATCCGGCCAATCTCATCCGCCGCCGCTACAGCGACGAGGACGTCGACCGCCTGCTCGCCATCGCCTGGTGGGACTGGCCCCTCGACCAGATCACCGAGCACCTCCCGACGATCATGTCCGGCACCGTCGACGACCTGGAACGCGCCGCCGCGACTCGGTAGTTCCTCTTCGTGCACGTCTGAGAGGGTGCTGACCGGGCAATGGGTCGCTAACCTGGCGGTAGGACCGGCCTAGACCGCGTAACGGGCGACTGCCCGATGCCGACTGCAGGTGAGTGGGCCGATACGATCTGTCCTGGGCGGACGGGACGTGTCGGTCCACGGGCTGTGCGCGGGCGGCGCTTAGCCTGGTCGGGGACCGAGTGGGAGGTGCCGCGGTGGCGAACAGCATGCTCGGCCGCGACATGGCGGTCGACCTCGGGACGGCGAACACCCTGGTGTACGTGCGAGGGCGCGGCGTCGTGCTGAACGAGCCGTCGGTGGTGGCGACCCGGACGGACGATCCGCAAGAGGCGGTCGCGTTCGGTCACGAGGCGAAGAAGATGATCGGCCGGACGCCCGGCAACATCACCGCGATCCGGCCGCTCAAGGACGGCGTGATCGCCGACTTCGACGCCGCCGAGCAGATGCTGCGGTACTTCATCCAGCGCGTGCACCGCCGCCGGTACTTCGCGAAGCCCCGGATCGTGGTCTGCGTACCGTCCGGGATCACCGCGGTGGAGCAGCGCGCGGTCCGCGACGCCGGGTACATGGCCGGCGCCCGCAAGGTCTATATCATCGAGGAGCCGATGGCCGCCGCGCTCGGGTCGAACCTCGAGGTCCGCGACGCCACCGGCAACATGGTCGTCGACATCGGCGGTGGAACGACGGAGGTCGCGGTCATCTCGTTCGGCGGCATCGTCACCAGCCAGTCGATCCGGGTGGCCGGCGACGCCGTCGACAAGGCGATCGTGAACTACTGCAAGAAGGAGTTCTCGCTGCTGCTCGGCGAGGCCACCTCGGAGCAGATCAAGATGACGATCGGCTCGGCGTTCCCGACCACCGACGGCCCGGACAGCGAGATCCGCGGCCGTGACATGATCTCCGGCCTGCCGCGCACCGTGAAGGTGTCCTCGGCCGACATGCGGCAGGCGATCGAGGAGCCGATCACCGCGATCGTCGACGCCGTGAAGGCGACGCTGGACAAGACCCCGCCGGAGTTGGCCGGCGACATCGTCGACCGGGGCATCGTGCTGACCGGCGGCGGCGCGCTGCTGAAGGGCATGGACGAGCGCCTCCGGCACGAGACCGGCATCCCGATCCACGTCGCCGAGAACCCGCTCGACGCGGTCGTGCTGGGCGCCGGCAAGTGCGTCGACAACATCGAGACCCTCAACCGCATCCTGGTCACCGACAACCGGCGCTGAGGTCCACCGAATGCTCAAAGACCTCGGTACCCCGGCCCGGAGTGCGATCCGCTCCGCGGGTACGCCGCTCCGCTCGGCGGGCATGCCGCGTGGCGTCCGTCGCCGCCGCGCCGTGCTGGCGCTGGTGATCCTGGCCTCGTTCACCCTCATCGTGCTGGACGCGCGGCGTTCGGCAGGTTCGCCGGTGGAGCCGCTGCGGGAAGCGGCGGCCGGCGTGTTCGGCCCGCTGGAGTCGACCGCGGCCTCGGCCCGGCAGCCTGTGGACAACCTCCGTGACCGGTTCGCGGAAATGGATAGGTTGAAGGCCGAGAACGAAAAACTGAAGAAGGACAACGAGGCCCTGACCGAGGAGCTGAACACCTCCGACTACGCCCGCAGCCGGGCGCAGGAGCTGGACAAGCTGCTCAAGGTCGCGCCGGCGTACACGATGACGCCGGCCCGGGTGATCGGGATCGGCGGCGCGCAGTCGTTCAGCCACACGGTCACGATCGACGCCGGGACGGCGGACGGCGTGCGCACCGACATGACCGTGCTGAACGGCACCGGTCTGGTCGGCCGGGTGGTGCGCACCACCCAGGCGACGGCGACCGTGCTGCTGATCGGCGACCGCAACTCGACCGTCGGCGGCCGGCTGAACGCGTCGATGGCGCTCGGTTTCGTCTCCGGACGCGGCGACGTGGCCGGGACGCTCGACTACAAGCTGGTCGACCCGAAGGCGCGGCCGAAGGTCGGCGACCGGATCGTCACCTGGGGCTCCAGCGGCAACGCGCCGTACGTGCCGGGGGTTCCGATCGGCGTCGTCACCTCCGTGACGGCGAACGTCGGGTCCCTCGGGTCCACCGCGACCATCAAGCCGTACGTCGATCCGACCCGGATCGACACCGTCGGCGTGGTGACGGGGCCACCTGCCCGTCCACCGCGCGCGCAGATCAAGGGCAGCACCAACAAGGGAGGGGGAAACTGACGTGATAGCACTGCGGATCGGGTTGGCGACCCTGTTCCTGCTGGTCGCCGTGACCGTGCAGACGTCCGTGCTGAGCAACATCGCGGTGGCCGGCGTGACGTGTGACCTGACGCTGATCGTGGTGATCGCGCTGGCGTTGTCCCGCGGGCCGGAGTGGGGTGCGATCGCCGGGTTCGCGGGCGGTCTGCTGCTCGACGTCGTACCGCCGGCCGATCACACGGCGGGTCGGTGGGCGCTGTCGCTGGCCGTCGCGGGGTACGTCGCCGGTCTGATCCGTCGCGAGACCTCCAGCGGCCCGGTCGGACCGCTCGGCGTCGCGCTGACCGTCGTGCTCGGGACGGCGATCTCGTTCTTCCTCTTCAGCGCCACCGGCTCGCTGCTGCACGACCCGTCGGTCGACTGGGGTGAGTTCGGCGTCCGCCTCGGCATCGCCGCCGGGTACGACGTGGTCGGCGCGATCGTCGTGATCCCGCTGGTCATGTGGATCATGGGCCGCGTCCAACCCGCCCGCGAGCGGCGGCGGGTCATCCCATGAGTTGGGATGGGTTTGAGGCGCCGCTCAAGGCGCGGTTGCGGTTGTTCGTCATCGGGGTGCTGGTCTTCTCGTTGCTGTGCACGCTGTTCGGCCGGCTCTGGTACATGCAGGTGATGTCGAGCGCCGACTACAGCCAGGCGGCGACGGCGCAGCACATCCGGCAGGTCCTGATCCCGGCCCCCCGCGGCACGATCGTCGACTCCCAGGGCCGGACGCTCGTCGGTAACCGCGTTTCGCTGATGATCACCGTCGACCGCTCCGTCCTCGCCAAGCTCCCCGACAGCCAGCAGAACGTCGTCCTCGCCCGCCTCGCGAAGGTGCTCAAACAGAAGCCGGCCGACCTCAAGGCGCGCACGATGCTGTGCGGTGAGCCCGGCGCGTCCAAACCACCCGCCTGCTGGAACGGGACGCCGTACCAGCCGATCCCGGTCGCGAAGGACGTCAGCGAGCAGGTCGCGATCGACGTGATGGAGCGCCGCGAGGACTTCCCGGGGATCACCGCCGACTCGCAGACGCTGCGCGCGTACCCGGCGCCGTACAAGGTGAACGCCGCGCACATCCTCGGGTACCTGTCGCCGATCACGACCGAAGAGCTCGAGGACATGGACAAGGCCGGGCAGGACTCGGTCCCGCACCGCTCGGACCTGGTCGGCCGGGCCGGCGTCGAGCGCTCGTACGACAAGCTGCTGCGCGGCACGCCCGGCGAGAAGGACATGATCGTCGACGCGGTCGGGTACACCACCGGCGTCAAGAAGCAGACCGCGCCGGTTCCGGGCGCGACGCTGGTGAGCTCGATCGACTCCCGGATCCAGGCGTCGGTCGAGGCCCAGCTGCGGAACGCGATCATGACCGCGCGGAAACAGACCGACCCGGTCACCCACAAGAAGTACGTCGCCGACTCGGGCGCCGCGGTCGTGATGGACACCAAGACCGGCCGGATCGTCTCGATGGCGAGCTACCCGACGTACAACCCGGGGGTGTGGGTCGGCGGCATCAGCCAGCGTGAGCTGGACGCGCTGTACTCGGCCAAGTCCGGCACGCCGCTGGTCTCTCGCGCACTGCAGGCCCAGCTGGCGCCGGGGTCCACGTTCAAACCGATCACGACCGCGGCCGCGCTGGGCGCCGGGTACAGCCCGAAGACCCGCCTGGACTGCTCGTCGTACTTCGAGGTCGGTAACCGCAGGTTCAAGAACTACGAGTCCGCGTCGTACGGGATGATCGGCTTCGACCGCGCGCTGGCGCTGTCCTGCGACACGTTCTTCTACCGGATCGCGTACGCGCTCTGGCTGAAGGAGGGCGGCAACTCCAGCGACGTCACCACCCGCGACCCGCTCGTCGAGATGGCGCAGAAGTTCGGCCTCGGTACGCCGACCGGCGTCGACCTGCCCGGCGAGGTGAGCGGCCGGATCGCCGACCGCAAGTGGAAGAAGACGTACTACGACTCGCAGAAGAACTACTACTGCAAGATCGCGGACAACCCGCCAGCCGGGACGTCGGCGTTCCTGAAGCAGTTCTCGCGCGAGTTCTGCGTCGACGGGTACAAGTACCGCGCCGGTGACGCGGTCAACTTCGCGATCGGCCAGGGCGACACGATCATCACCCCGTTGCAGCTGGCGACCGTCTACTCGGCCCTGTCGAACGGCGGCACGCTCTTCGAGCCGCGGGTGATCCAGTCGTGGGTCGGCGCGAACGGCAAGCCGCACGAGATCAAGCCGACCGTGAAGGCGAAGCTCCCGGTCCCGGCAGCCAACCTGCGCTACATCGACACCGCGCTCAAACAGACCACCCTGACCGGTACGGCGGCGTGGAAGTTCCAGGGCTTCCCGCTCGACAAGATCCCGGTCCGCGCCAAGACCGGTACCGCTGAGGTCTACGGCAAGCAGACCACGTCGTGGCTCGCGTCCTACACCGACCGGTACGCCGTGGTGATGATGATCAGCCAGGCCGGTACGGGTTCGGGCGCCGGTGGTGACGCGGTCCGGAAGATCTACGAGACGCTGTACAACATCAAGCCCGCGCCGCCGCCCGGGCAGGAGAAGCCGAAACAATGAGGGCCTTCACGAGGAGCGCGCCATGGCGTTCCTGACCCCGATTCGGACGCGACCGCGGATGGACCGCCGGTCCACCCTGTGGCAGGTGGACTGGGTCTTGGTCTTCGGCGTGGTCGCGCTGTCGTTCCTCGGCGCGCTGCTGATCTGGTCCGCGACCCACAACCGCACCTCGCTGACCGAGGGCAACCCGCACGCGTTCCTCTTCCGGCACGCGCTGAACTTCGCGATCGGCCTGGTGCTCGCGATCGGTGCCGCGGTCACCGACCACCGCCGGGTCCGGATCCTCGCCCCAGTGCTGTACGCCGCCTCGATCGTCGGACTGATCCTGGTCCTGGTCCCGGGGGTCGGCTCGACGATCAACGGGTCGCGGTCGTGGATCCAGTTGCCGATGATGTCGATCCAGCCCAGCGAGTTCGCCAAACTGGCGGTGATCGTCGGGATGGCGCTGCTGATCGCGGAGAAGAGCGAGACCGACCGCAACGAGAACGCCCGGACCGTCGACGTCGCGCAGGCCGTCGCGGTCGCCGCCGTACCGGTGATCCTGGTGATGCTGCAGCCCGACCTCGGCACGGTGATGGTGCTCGGCTCGATCGTGTTCGGGATCATCGCGGTGTCCGGCGTACCGAAACGCTGGATGCTCGGGCTGCTCACCGCGGGCGTGCTGGTCGCGGCGATCGCGATCAAGCTGCACATCCTGAAGCAGTACCAGATCTCCCGCTTCATCGCGTTCGCGAACCCTTCGTCGGACCCGCAGGGCATCGGCTACAACGTGAACCAGGCCCGGATCGCGATCGGCAACGGCGGGGTCTTCGGGCAGGGGCTGTTCCACGGAAGCCAGACCCAGAACGCGTTCGTCCCTGAACAGCACACCGACTTCGTGTTCACGGTCGCGGGGGAGGAGCTCGGGCTGATCGGTGCCGGCGCGATCATCGTGCTGTTCGCGGTGATCCTGTTCCGCGGGCTGCGGATCGCGGTGAACGCGCGGGACGCGTTCGGCCGGCTGGTGGCGACCGGGATCGTCTGCTGGTTCGCGTTCCAGGCGTTCGAGAACATCGGGATGACGCTCGGCATCATGCCGGTCACCGGCCTGCCGCTCCCGTTCGTGTCGTACGGCGGTTCGTCGATGTTCGCCTGTCTGCTCGCCATCGGCCTGCTGCAGAACATCCACCTGCGCTCGCACCGCTACTGACCGGGCCTCCCCGGAACGAGCTGATCCGTCAGGTACGCTGCTGCCTGCTCGGCCGCCCGCCCAGAGCTTTCGAGAGGCCCATGACCAGGTTCGTGTCGTTCTCGCTCGTTGCCGTCCTCACGTTTTCTCTCGCCGCCTGCGGTGGGGGCGACAAGCAGGAGGCGGCGGCGCCTCCCAGTACGCCGGCCCCGAGTGCGACGCCCAGTACGTCGTCGTCGCCTGGTTCGCCAGTCACGCGGACGACCGACGAGCTGACCAAGGCGCTGCTCGAGCTCGGTGACCTGCCGAGCGGGTTCTCGCTGGACAAGGACGATCCCGACGACAACGCGAAGCCGTTCTCGTCGCCGAGCAGCCGCTGCAAGAACCTGGTCAAGTACCTGAACGCCACCAAGGCGCCGGGGTCGAAAGCCAGCGTCACTCGCACGTTCACCGGCGGCCAGGAGGGTCCGTACATCGACTACGGCCTCGACTCCATGGGCACCGCCGACGAGGTCACCGACCTGCGCGAGTCGTACGCCGAAGCCGTCGACTCCTGCACGAAGGTCTCGCTGAAGACCGAGGGCGCCGGTAGCACCTCGATGAAGGTCGAGAAGATCACCGCACCGGCGTACGGCACCAAGCCCTTCGCCTTCCGCCTCACCGGCACCAGCGGCCCGAAGCGCGGCCTCGAGTACACCGGCCTGATCACCGGCCTCGACGACGTCGTCCTCTCCGTCGGCGTCCTCGCCGGCTCAGGCACCGAACTCGAACCCGCCACCCAAGCCGCCACCGCCAAGGCAAAACAGGTCCTCAAACCGGCCTGAGAGTTTCCCGCGCACGCTACGCCGCCGCTTCCTTCGTCGCTCCGCTCCTCAGCGCATCAGGTGGATGTGCTAGGTGGTTGGCTTCGCGGCTGGGCGTGTTGCTCGGCGGCGTCGAACGCGGGCGCGAGCGGGGCCAGCGCCGTACGGAGCTGGTCGGGCAGCGAACCCGAGGGCACGACCAGTCCTCCGGCGGCGAAACTCGCGCCGATCCCTGCCTGGCCGGCCGGCCGGAGCCAGCCTTCCAGCGCGATGCGAACTGCCGCGGCCACGCTGGCCGCGAGGACGCGGGCTGTTTGCGTCTCGACGTCGTCCAGGCGTTCGGCGATCACCGCCGTGAGCGGGGGCTCGATGCCGGCGGTGATATCGAGGAACGCGTCGCGGAGCGCGGTCTGGGTGGTGATCAGCAGCAGCGCCTTGTGATCGCGCTCGCTGGTGTTCGTGTACTGCTCGACCACTGCTTCGGTGACGGCGTCGGCCAGGCGAACCCCTGCGGGCCGGGCCGCGACCGCCGTCGCGATGCGCGCCTCCCGGTCCGCGGTCACAGCGGACACGATCGCCTGCTCGCGGCTGGCGAAGTAGTTGTTGTAGGTGCGCGGCGAGACCCCGGCCGCCTCAGCAATGTCCTCGACCCGCACCTGGTCGGGTCCGCGCTCCACGGCCAGGCGCAGGGCCGCCTCGCGTAGCGCCTCGCGCGTGGCCTGCTTCTTCCGCTCCCGCAGCCCTCCGGGCGGTGTCGTCACGACGTCAGCGTTCCACACAGGCTGCGCACACGCAAAGTTGCCCATCCGCAAATTTGCCCGCCCGTAAATTTGCGTGGTCGTAAATTTGCGTGCACGCATGTTTCCTGTAGCCTCGCTTCGACCGAGACCGAGATCGACAGCAGAGGACGTCGCCATGCGAGCAAGAGGAATGACCTATGACACCGGATTCGTCATGCACGGCCAGATATCCAGCGAGCAGTTCGACCTCACCGTGGTCCGGCGCGAGCTCGCCATCATCCGCGACGACCTGCACTGCAACGCGGTCCAGATCATCGGCGGGGACCCGGACCGACTGGAGTTGGCCGCCGGTGCCGCCGCCGAGCTCGGGTTGGAGGTCTGGTTCTCGCCCTATCCGCTGGAGCTGGATCCGGAGCAGATCCGCACGCTCTTCCGCGACTGCGCCGAGCGAGCGGAACGGCTCCGGCAGCAGGGGGCCACGGTCGTGTTCGTCGCAGGGGTCGAGCTGAGCGTGATGAACCGCGGGTTCCTGGCCGGAGAGAGCCCCGAGGAGCGCATCGAGCAGCTGCTCAGCCAACCCGATCGGCGAGCCGACGCAATGCGCGAACTCGGCGTGCGCATCAACACATTCCTCCGCGACGCCGCGGCCACGATCCGCGAGCGCTTCCAGGGCAAGCTCACCTACGCAGCTATCCAGTTCGAGCAGGTCGACTGGGCTCCCTTCGACATGGTGACGTTCGAGCTGATCCGCTCCGCCGAGGTCGCCGACCGGTTCCGGGACGGGGTGCGCACGCTGGCCCAAGGCCCGAAGCCGCTCGCCATCACCGGCTTCGGTACTGCGGCCTACCGCGGCGCGGGAGACCGCGGCGGGCGGGTGATGGAAGTGGTCGAGCACGACCCGAAGACCAAGGCCCCGGTACGGCTGAACGGCGTGTACGAGCGTGACGAGGCCGGTCAGGCCGCCTATCTGAGCGAACTGCTGGAGATCTTCGAGACCGAGGGCGTGGACAGCGCGTTCGTGTACTTGTTCGCCTTGCCCGGCTACCCGCATCGCCCGGACGGCGACCCCAGGGACGACTTGGACCGGGCCGGCCTGGGCATCGTCAAACTTCTCGAAGGGCGCCGGGGGCAGACCTACCCCGACATGGAATGGGAACCCAAGGCCGCCTTCACAGCAGTGGCGCAGCGATATCGGAGGTGAGCGGGGTCACATGGCTTGTTGTCACGCTGCCGCCTGTTGGCGCCGTCGTGTTGGCATGGATGAGCGGATGGACTTCAGCAAGGTCTCGCCGGGCGGCTTCCGAGCTGTGTACGGCGTGGAGAACTATGTGCAGGGCGTCCTGGACCACACGCTGCTGCACCTGATCAAGGTCAGGGCGTCGATGCTGAACGGGTGCGCGTTCTGCCTCGACATGCACACCACGGACGCGTTGAAGCAGGGGGAGAGCAGTCAGCGGCTGTTCGGGCTCGCTGCCTGGCGTGAGTCCTCGTTCTACGACGAGCGTGAGCGAGCAGCACTCGCGTTGACCGACGCGGTAACAGTGCTCGAGCGCACCGGCGTACCCGATGACGTGTGGGATGCGGTGGTGGAGCACTTCGGTACTGAGGGGGCTGCGAACGTGCTGCTCGCGATTGGCACCATCAACCTGTGGACCCGTCTGAACGTCGCGACCCGGAGACAGCCGGAACTGGCCGGTTGATCGACCCCGTTGCCCTCGGCGAGTACCAGTCCGCGCGCGGCATGCTCGCCGGACTCGCGTACCGCTTGCTCGGCAGTTGGCACGACGCCGAGGACGTGCTGCAGGAGGCGTACGTCCGTTGGTCGGCGGCTGACCGTACCGACGTGGCCGAGCCGCGTCGCTACCTGACCCGGGTGGTGACGCGGCTGTCGGTCGACGTACTGCGAACCAGGCAAGCGCGCCGTGAGAGCTACACCGGTGAGTGGCTGCCCGAGCCGGTCCGGTCGGACCCGTTCGGCTCGTCGGATCTGTCCGACCTGTCGCTGGCGCTCCTCCACCTGATGGAGCGACTGACGCCACCACAGCGCGCCGTCTACGTACTACGGACCGCCTTCACCCTCCCGTACGACGAGATTGCCGAAGTCCTCGACCGTACGCCGGAGGACTGTCGCCAACTGCATCGGCGAGCCCAGCACGCACTCACGGCCGACCGCACCCGCTTCGAACCGTCGGCCGCCGAGCAACGCCGGCTCCTCCTGGACTTCGTTGCCGCCGCCCGCGACGGCGATCTGCCGAAGCTGGAGTCGATGCTCAAGGACTCGGTCACCTCATGGACAGACGGCGGTGGCCTGCGCCGAGCCGCCCGGAAACCGGTCGTCGGCCGGGAGAAGGTCGCGAACTTCTTCGCGCACATCTACGCCCGCGGCGACCTCACCGTGACACCCGTGGACCTGGTCACCGGCCCGGCGGTCATGGTCGTTGTCCGCGGCAACCGTCACCTTCTCACCCTGGAAACCGACGGTGGCATGGTCACCGCCGTTCGCGTGCTGGCCAACCCGGACAAGCTCTCAGCGATAGAGGGGTAGGGCGCCGGCGAGGGAGTCGATGGTGGGGCGGGGGCCGTAGAGGGCGAGTCCGAGGTACTGGATGTCTTCGGGCTTGGTGCCGCTCAGGGTGGTGGACATCTGGTCGTAGGTGCGGGCCCGCTGGGCGACCTGGTGCATGTCGTGGACGGTGATGTCGGGGCGGGTCGCGGCCTGGGCGCGGAGGGACTGAAGTTGCTCGGCGGGGGCGCGCAGGATCGGGATCGGGTGGGCGCACATGCCGGTGTGGGGCGTGCCGGCAGCGTCGCTGGTGTTCGGCCCGACGGTGCCGTCGTGGTGGTGGCCGAGGCCGACGCCGAGCAGGGCGGCGGTGTTGAGGGCGACGCCGATGGGGGCTTCGGTCGCGATGATCACGACCATCTTGTTCGTCAGCACAGGGTCAAGCTAGCCCGATGACCGGCTGATTCGCGCTGACTCCGAACATCGTTCGGTCGATCTGGAAAAATGGCCGGCATGGACGAACTTGATACGGCGCTGCTGCGGATGCTGCAGAACGACGCGCGCCGGACGAACCGGGAGATGGCGGCCGAGCTCGGCATCGCGCCGTCGACGTGCCTGGAACGGATCCGCGGGCTGCGCGATCGCGGGGTGATCAGCGGGTACCACGCGGCGGTCGACCTGCAGGCGATCGACCGGTCCACGCAGGCGATCATCTCGATCAAGCTCCGGCCACAGGCGATGGCGGTCGCGACCGCGTTCCAGTCGTACGTGATGGACCTGCCGCAGACGCTGGACATGTTCATGGTCTCGGGTGGTTCGGACTTCCTCGCGCACGTGGCGGTGAAGGACACTCAGGCGCTGCGCGATCTGGTCCTCGCGCTCGCGAAACGCCAGGAGATCGCCGACATCCGCAGCTCGGTCGTCTTCGAACACCACCGACGGACGACGATCATGCCGCTGACTTCGTAGGGTGGGGTCCATGCGACTCAACTACGTGGAGACCGGGCCTGGGGACGCACCTGTGGTGCTGCTCGGGTCGTCGTTGGGGGCCGATCACAGCATGTGGGCGCCGCAGGTCGACGTCCTCGCGCAGCGGTTCCGGGTGATCGCGTTCGATCATCGCGGCCACGGCGCGTCGGAAGTCCCCGAGGGGCCTTACACGATCGAGGACCTCGGCCAGGACGTCGTCGAACTGCTCAACACGCTGATGATCGAGCAGGCGTCGTACGTCGGGATCTCGCTCGGCGGCTCGGTCGGGCTCTGGCTCGCGCAGCACGCTCCGCAGCGGATGCATCGCCTGGTCGCGATCTGCCCACCGTCGAACCCGGCCGCGACCCCGCAGACGTGGACCGACCGTGCAGCCCAGGTCCGCGCCGACGGCACCCAGGCGATCACCGACGCGACCCTCGGCCGCTGGTTCCTCCCGGAATTCACCGAGACCGACCCGATCAAGCAGATGCTCCTCGACTGCCCCGCCGAAGGCTACGCCGCCTGCTGCGAAGCCCTCAGCACCACGAACCTCGTCCCGGACCTGGAGAAGATCACCGCCCCGGTCCTCGTCATCACCGCCGACTCCGACACCTCGATCCCACCCGAAACCGTCGTACCCCTCGCCGGCCAGATTCCCGGCGCCCACCTCGAGGTCATCGAAAACGCAGCCCACCTCGTCACCTATTCACATCCAGACGTCATCAACCCCCTCCTCCTCGCCCACCTGAGCTGACCCAACCGCTAACCTGCCCCGGCGGAATCGACGACAGGAGACCACCGTGGGGCGCTGGGCTACGTACGTGATCGGTCCGGAACGAGAGGACCCGCCGGCGGCGTACGCGCGGCACGGCAAGACCACGCCCGGCTGGTTCTGGTGGGAGCTGCCACTGTCCGAAAGCGGCCCGTCGGAGCCCGGCCACACGGTGGTCGCCAAGATCCTCGACAGCGACGTCGCGGACATCCGCGGCCTCGTCGCGGGGGAGCTCAACTGGAGATGGGTGTACGGCGAAGCCACGCTCGCGGAGTACGAAGAGCGGCCGGTCGACACGCACGCCCTCGAGAAGAGCCTGCCTCGCCGGGCCGAGGAGGCGTCGCGACAGATCGTGGCCTGGGCAGCCGACGCCGGCTTGCCGCCTGCTGACGGGCAAGGGCTGGCCGAGGTTCTCCAGCGCAATCACACCTTCGCTGAGAAGGGCGTGTTCGAGGTGCTGGAAGCGCTCCATATCGTGGCCGCCGACAGTCCGGTCGAATGCCAGGACCTCGAACCTGCCGACTAGCCGTTCGCGGGAGAGCGCACACGATGATGGTTTGAGTGGTAGGCGGCGTTAATCTGGTAGGCGCTCTGATCGCTGACTGGAAGTGGCTATGACTGTCGAATCGCTGTTCCCGCGCCTGGAGGCGTTGCTGCCGAGTGTGCAGAAGCCGATCCAGTACGTTGGAGGTGAGCTGAACTCGGTCAGCAAGGAGTGGGACGCGGTCAGCGTTCGCTGGGCGCTGATGTATCCGGATGCCTACGAGGTCGGCCTGCCGAACCAGGGTGTCCAGATCCTGTACGAGGTGCTGAACGAGCGCGACCACATCCTGGCCGAGCGGACGTACTCCGTCTGGCCGGACATGGAGACCGTGATGCGGGAGCACGAAATCCCGCAGTTCACCCTGGACAGTCACCGGCCGGTCCGGGCGTTCGACGTCTTCGGGCTGTCGTTCTCGACCGAGCTCGGCTACACGAACATGCTGACCGCGCTCGACCTGGCCGGGATCCCGCTGCACGCGGTCGACCGGACCGACGAGGACCCGATCGTGCTGGCCGGCGGTCACGCCGCGTTCAACCCGGAGCCGATCGCGGACTTCATCGACGCCGCGGTGCTGGGCGACGGTGAGGAGATCGTGCTGGCGATCTCCGAGGTGATCCGGGAGTGGAAGGACGAGGGCCGCCCGGGCGGCCGCGACGAGGTGCTGCTGCGGCTCGCGAAGTCCGGTGGCGTCTACATCCCGAAGTTCTTCACCGTCGACTACCTGGCCGACGGCCGGATCCAGCGCGTCACCCCGAACCGCCCCGGCGTACCGTTCCGGACCGCGAAGCACACGGTGATGGACCTGGACGCGTGGCCGTACCCGAAGAAGCCGCTGGTGCCGCTCGCCGAGACGGTCCACGAGCGGTACTCCGTGGAGATCTTCCGCGGCTGTACCCGTGGCTGCCGGTTCTGTCAGGCGGGCATGATCACCCGGCCGGTGCGTGAGCGCAGCATCACGACCATCGGCGACATGGTCCAGAACGGGCTCAAGCAGTCCGGGTTCGAAGAGGTCGGGCTGCTCAGCCTCTCGTCGGCCGACCACAGTGAGATCGCGGAGGTCGCGAAGGGCCTGGGGGACCAGTACGAGGGCAGCAACGTGTCGCTGTCGTTGCCGTCGACAAGGGTCGACGCCTTCAACATCACGCTGGCCAACGAGTTCTCGCGCAACGGCCGGCGCAGCGGTCTGACGTTCGCGCCCGAGGGCGGGTCGGACCGGATGCGAAAGGTGATCAACAAGATGGTCACCGAGGAGGACCTGATCCGGACCGTCGCGGCGGCGTACAGCCACGGCTGGCGGCAGGTGAAGCTGTACTTCATGTGCGGTCTGCCGACCGAGACCGACGAGGACGTGCTGGCGATCGCGGACCTGGCGAAGAAGGTGATCGCGACCGGGCGGGAGGTGTCCGGCCGGCGCGACATCCGCTGCACGGTGTCGATCGGCGGGTTCGTGCCGAAGCCGCACACGCCGTTCCAGTGGGCCGCGCAGCTCGGCGCCGAGGACACCGACGCGCGGCTGTCGAAGCTCGCTGCCGCGATCCGCTCGGAGAAGCAGTACGCGAAGGCGATCGGTTTCCGGTACCACGACGGCAAGCCCGGCATCATCGAGGGCCTGCTGTCGCGCGGTGACCGCCGCGTCGGCCGCGTGATCGAGGCGGTCTGGCGCGACGGCGGCCGGTTCGACGGCTGGAGCGAGCACTTCTCGTACGAGCGGTGGATCGAGAGCACCGAGAAGGCGCTCGCCGACGAGCCGGTCGACCTGGCCTGGTACACGACGCGGGAGCGCGAGTACGCCGAAGTACTGCCGTGGGACCACCTGGACTCGGGCCTCGACCGCGACTGGCTCTGGGAGGACTGGCAGGACTCCCTCGAGGAGGACGGCGCGATCGAGGTCGAGGACTGCCGCTGGACCCCGTGCTTCGACTGCGGTGTGTGTCCGCAGATGGGCACGGAGATCCAGATCGGCCCGACGGGCAAGAAGCTCCTGCCCCTGTCTGTGGTCTGAGGCGGCCTAGTTGCAGTAGTACGCCGGGGTCGGCGTCGTCTCGGTCTGGTCCTGCCAGTGCGCGACGCCGACGTAGTACCCGCAGCCGGTGCCGCCGTCGAACCAGGCACCGCCGCCTGAGTACGCGTTCGTCTCCGCGACGGTGCTGAACGGCCCGCTCGCGGAGGCGCCCTTCTGCAGTTCGACGCGTACTTCGGTGACGCTGTTCGAGCAGCCCTCCAGGCCCACGGCGACGTACAGCATCGAGGCCGAGTAGCCGACCGACTTCGCCGTCACCAGGTCGCACGCCGCCGTCGACGCCTGCGCCGGCGCCGCGACGGCCAAGCCCGCCGCAGCGGCGGCTGTTGCCGCGATCGCACCTACGAGTTTCCGCATCTGATCACCCTTCAGTTGGAAACCTACAGAGTGTCAGCAGATTAGGTCACTCAGTTACCGGCGTCGACCCTTTCGACCCCACCCAAAGAAGCAGCTCGGTGAGCAAGAGATCGTCAGCGCTGCCCAGAACGAGGTCGGCCGCCGCGACCGCCGCCGGCGGGACGAACGGATTCGGTACGGCGACCGCGTACATCCCGGCCGCCTGTGCCGCGGCGACGCCGTGGGCCGTGTCCTCGACTGCGACCGCGGCCGCGCCCGGCACCCCGAGCCGCCGCAACGCCAGCTCGTAGACCGCCGGATCCGGTTTGTGGGTCGCCACCTCGTCGCCGGTGACGATCTGGTCGAACAGCTCGACCGCACCGACGCGCTCCAGATGGCCGACCACCCAGCCCCGCGCCGAACTGCTCGCGATCGCCACCTTCAGCCCCACCGCACGCGCCGTCGCGATCCAGTCCCGGATCCCCGGCCGGAAATCGAGCGATGCGTGCAGACGATCTCGGTGAGCGAGCCGGCGCGCGTGGCTCTCGGTCCGGTTGAAGGAAGCGCCGACGGCCGCCGCGAGAACGGCGTACCGGTCGTCGGTGACGTCGCCGCCGTGGCCCGGCCAGAAACTCTCCAGGTCGAGCTCGAGGCCGTGGTGGGCCCACTCGGCCTGCCAGCTCTCGACCATCGTGGTCTCGGTGTCCATCAGCAGACCGTCGAAGTCGAACACGATCGCCTCGGCCCGGACCGGTACGAGTCGCGTCGCGAGCCGATGGACCTGTGCGGCGCTCAGCCCGAGCCACCCGAGGTACGCACGGACTCCGCCGAACCGCTCGTCCACGTGTTCCAGCGAGCCGAGGATCGTCTCCGGGAGGGTCCGTGAGTGCGCCGGCCCGTCCTGCAGACCGAGGTTGACCTCGCTGACCGCATAGTCCGCCGCAATCCGCTCCCGCGGTACGTCGGCCAGCTCGAGCAGCAGTGCGACGGTCAGGCCGGTCCTGTCCTTGCCGGCTTGGCAGTGCACCACGACGGGCCGATCCGTCGGTGCGTCCGCGATTGTGGTGAAGATCCTGCCGATGTGCGCCGCGTTCCGCGTCAGACTGTTGCGATAGACATCGACCAGCCGCGGCTCGTCCGCCCGCACCCGCCGCGCCTCGGCGTCCGGGTCGATCCACGGGATCCGCCGGTACGACGGTGCGCCGTCGAGCGGATGTGGTTGCTTCAGCTCCCACTCCGACCGCAGATCGAGCACCAGCCCGGCGTCGAGCGCCTCGAACTCGGCCCAGCCGGCCGGATCCAGCGCATCGAGCGAATCGGTCCGCACCACAGCCCGCTCGCGCGTCGGTACGCCGTACCCGGTGGGAAGTCCGCCAACGTCACGCGCATTCGGGCTCCACATGCCCGTCAGCTTAGGACAACACCGCCCAAGGACTCGAAGTCGTGCCAGGTGCCGTCGTAGGCCTTGTGGTGCAGGGCGGAGTCGGTGCCGGTCGCGAAGACGTCGATGCGGCCGGGGCCCCAGGAGACGACGGAGCCGGCCGGTTGCGGGCGCCGGCGGGTGGTTGGGGGCTCCAACCAGCCGGCGAGGGCTGCGACGTTCATCCGGAGGATCTCCGCTGCGAGCGCCCAGTCGATGAAGTTCAGCGTGTCGTTGGCGGAATGGATGTGTCCGTTCGCACTGTCCGCGCCCTCGATCGTCAGCACCGCCGGCATCCCGGCGTTGATGAACGGCACATGGTCGCTGGCGAACGGATTCAGCGAGGTCTCGACCGTCAGACCCGTGTATGTCGCGGCCGCGGTCGCCAGCGCACTGATCTGGCTCGACGACACCGCCGCGCCTTCGAGCAGCACCGTCGGCGTCGCAGTGTTCGTGGTCGCGATCATGTCCATGTTCAGCACCGCGCGGATCCGCGAGCGATCGGCGGGCGGCAGCGCGGCGACGTACTGCTTGCTGCCGAACAGGCCTTCCTCCTCGCCGCCGAAGAGGATCAGCCGGGTGTCGTGCTGCCAGGACTTGGTGGCGAGGAGTCGGCCGAGTTCGAGGACACCGGCCGAACCGCTCCCGTTGTCGTCGGCACCGGGCGCGGCGGCCGCCGGACCGCCCGCGATGTTGATGGAGTCCAGGTGCGCGGTGACGATCACCAGTCCACGGTCGGTGCCGACGCCGGCCCGGTCGCCGATCAGGTTCGCCGAGTGGCCGCCGCCGACCGTGATCGGCATCCTGCTCACTTGGTAGCCGAGGGCAATCATCCGGGCGGCGGCGAAATCCACGGCCTGGGTGAACGCCGTACTCAGTGAGTGCCTGGTCGGCAGGCTCGCCAGCCAGGTCAGATCACCGCGGTACGACGTCGTCGACAGCGCACCGACCAGGTCCGCGACGTCCGGGTCGGCGCGGGCGGCAGAGACATCCCGGGTCTCGACGACCGTCGTGTTCGGGCGCAGCGGTTCGATCCGCCAGCAGTGGTTGGAGCGCTTGCGTGGTTTGTCCGCCGCCGAGATCACCAGGTGCCGGCCGTGGTCGAGCAGCGGTGTGACAGCGGGGTACTCGTCCTGGAAGCTCCGGCCGACCTGCGTGACGAGCAGCAGTCCGGGAGCGGTTCGAGAGGCCCGGCCGAGGCGTTGTTCGGCCGGGCCCCAGACGATGGTCTTCGCCCCGAAACGAGCAGACCGCGCTCCCTCGGCCGCCTCTGCAGTCGGCACGACGAGATAGCGCAGAAGCCCTGTGCTCATGTCGGTTCCCACGCGATTTCCAGTCGGTCGTCCGAGACGGCGACGATGCGGCCGGCCCCGCCCGGCGCGGCGCCGGCCGGGGGCATGAACAGCCGGCCGGTGTTGTCCCAGCGTCCGGACGGCGCCGGGGAAGGGGCGTCGCCACGGCCGATCAGTTGCGGTACGAACGTCCCGTCCGCGTGGAAGTCCACCCCCCGCCGGCCACGGGCCGGCGGGAAGGCGAAGTCGTCGCGGCGATAGACGCTCACTCCGTCGTGGTCCTCCTCGAAGGAGTGCGTCCAGTGCCCGACCGGTGCGGTGCTCAGATCCGTACCCCCTGACCGATCGCGGCCGGCGACTCGGGAACCTCGACCCGGAAGTCGCTGATGATCCCGCCGAGTCCTTCGTACCCGGTGATCGACGGTCCCCAGGCGCTGCCGTCCCACCACTTGTGGTAGAGCTGCTTGTCGGTGCCGGTGACGAACACGTCCAGCCGGTTCGTGTCCCAGGAGACGACGCGTGGCTCGTCGGTGACGATGCCGCCCATGTACTCGTACCCGGTGAGCGACGGTCCCCAGGCGGACCCGTCCCACCACTTGTGGTAGAGCGCGGAGTCGGTGCCGAGCAGGAAGACGTCGAGCCGGTTCTCGCCCCACGAGACCACGGTCGGTGCCGTCGTACAGACGCCGCCCATGTACTCCCAGCCGTTCCAGGACGAGCCGTCCCACCACTTGTGGTACAGCGCCGAGTCGGTGCCGATCACGAACATGTCGAGCCGGTTCTCACCCCAGGCCACCACCCGTGGTGGCGAGGCACAGACACCGCCGAGGTACTCGTACCCGGTGGCCGACGGTCCCCAGTTCGAGCCGTCCCACCACTTGTGGTAGACCGCGTTGTCCGTGCCGAGCACGAAGACGTCCAGCCGGTCGGGGCCCCAGGCAACGACTTCGGGCGGGCTCAGGCAGATCCCGCCGAGGTACTCGTACCCGTTCCAGGACGAGCCGTCCCACCACTTGTGGTACAGCGCGCGATCGGTACCGAGCACGAACGCGTCCAGCCGGTTCGGGCCCCAGGTGGCCAGCCGTGGTGGGCTCATGCAGACACCGCCGAGGTATTCGTAGCCGGTGACGGACGGTCCCCAGTTCGAGCCGTCCCACCATTTGTGGTATAGCGCGTGGTCGGTGCCGAGGACGAACGCGTCCAGCCGGTTCGCGGCCCAGGACGCGACTTCAGGAGCGCTCATGCAGACACCACCCATGTACTCGTAACCGCCGACGGACGGTCCCCAGGCCGCTCCGTCCCACCACTTGTGATACATCGCCAGATCGGTGCCGAGCACGAAGGCGTCCAGCCGGTTCGCGCCCCACGAGACCACCGAGCCGGCGGGTTCCGGCCTCTCCGCGGCCGCTCCGAACACCGGCAGGGTCTTGCGCACCGTGTCCAGCGTGGCCTGCATCCGGGCCACCTGGTCGTGGGTGAACATCACCATGCCGCGGTCGTCGGTGTAGTCCATGTAGTCGTAGAACAGGTCGCCGTTCGGCCCGTTGCTGCAGGTGACATGCGGGAACGCCGGTACGCCGAAGTTCGGGCCGGCCGCGTTCGGGGTGTCGTCGCACTCGTCGCTGCCACTGCAGCCGCTGCCGTCGTCGCCCCAGATGTGGAACAGGTTCAGGAAGTGCCCGACCTCGTGGGTCGTGGTCCGGCCGAGGTCGAACGGCGCGGCCGCCGTACCGGTGGTGCCGAACCCGCTGTGCAGGATCACCACGCCGTCGGTGGTCGCCGGGCCGCCCGGGAACTGCGCGTAGCCGAGCAGGCCGCCGCCGAGCGGGCAGACCCAGATGTTCAGGTACCGGTCGGTCGGCCAGGGATCGATGCCGCCGGTCGCCGACGACTTCACCTTCTCGTCGGTGCTGAAGCTGGTCGCGGTGGTCTGGGTCCGGGTGACACCGGTCGTCGGGTGGCCGTTCGGGTCCGTGGTCGCGAGGAAGAACTCGATCCGGGAGTCCTCGATCAGGCCGCTGAAGACCGACGGCACGATGCTGGTGTCCGGGTTGGCGGCCCGGTAGTCGCGGTTCAGGACGTCGATCTGGCTGTCGATCTGCGCCTGCGAGATGTTCTGCGCGTTGGTGTTCCAGACGACGTGCACGACACAGGGGATCCGGGCGACCCCGCTGAAGCGCTGCTCGCGGGCGACGTACGCCATCGTCGCGGTCTCGAGCGCCGACCGCGCCGCGGCGTACTCCGGCGAGGTGGACAGCAGCCGTCGGTGCACGTCCATCACACCGCACTGCCGGCGGTTCGGAAGGTCGGTGCGTCCGTCGCCGGATCCTGTGGTCGCGCCGCTCATACCGGCACCACCGGCCTGGCCGCCGCCCGACATCCCGATGCCGCCGGGCGATCCGCCACCGCCCATGTCGGCGGCCGGTGACCCGCCGCCGCCCATGTCCGGAGCAGGCGATCCGCCGCCGCTCATCGTCGTACTGCCTGCGGCCGGTGCACCCGTCGTCCCGGGCATCGGTGTCTCGCCCGCAGTGGCCTGTCCGTGCGCGGCATGACCGTTCGCCCCCTGCCCGGGCGCCGGGGCCTCGCCCGGCATCCGGTCGTCGTCGCGATGCTTGTCCGCTCGCCCGTTGGCCTTTCTCGGCATCTCTCCCCCTCCCGCGGGGGCACAGGCGCAGACCGGCGCGACGGCGCCGAATCGAGAAGATCACCCCCAGCACGCCCCTCAACCGAAGACGGTCCCTCCCGTCTTCCCCCACCGAGCAGTCGGCCCCCATAAGCCTGCTCTCACGTTTACCATCCCGCCGATCACCGCCCGCGCACAAGCCCTCGCGGACCGGTACTCAACTTCGCGCCAGGTCGTTTGAGAGGTTGAAGAATTTCCACCCTGGTGAACGATGCGGTGAACGGTCAGGTGTGCTGTACGGCGACCGGGCGCTCGGCGTGCTCGAAGAGGCTCTCGCCGGTGTGCTGGACGGCCGCCGCCGGGAGTGCACCGACAGCGAAAACAGCGACCGCCGCGGCGATCACCAGCGGCCGGCGGCGTGGCGGTGGCGCGAGGAGCGCGCGGACGCGGGTCTCCAGGTCGCCACCGGTCGCGGCGACCACAGTGGCCGGATGTCCGAAGTGCGTCTGCAGTTGCGCGACCCGGACCAGCGTCGTCGCGACCAGACGCCGGTCGCCGACGGCGCGGGCGGCGTCCTCGTCGGCCCAGCGCTCGACCGAGGTGGCGGCTGCTCGCGCCGCGGGACGCAGTACCGGATTGACTGCGGCGGTGAGGCCGGCGGCCAGGTTCCACCAGGCGTGGTGATGGGTGAGGTGCGACTTCTCGTGCGCCAGCAGTACGTCGCGTTCGCGCGGACCCAGTGCGCGGAGCAAACCGCTGGTGACGATCACGCGGCCGGCGGGCTGTGGCGTACTGAACGCGTCCGGGCGGTCGTCGTCGAGGACCACGAGCTCGCCGACCGGTCGCAGACCGCGACAGGCGCGATGGACCGCGACGAGCGCGCGCATCTGCCGGAGGCCGGTCACGGCCACCGAGACCATGGCGAGCACGACGAGGAAGCCGGCGACCGCCGCGGGCCACGGCGGCACGGGGCTGTCGGTGCGGAGCGCCACGGGGGACCAGGCGCCGCGCTGCGCGACGAGCGGGAACTGGCCGATCCACGTGAACGCGACGACGGCGAGTATGAAGACTCCGCTGGCTGCCGACAGCACGTTGCCGACCACGAGCAGCACCGTCGCCACGGACGGCGTCAACCGCCGGCACGCGATTGGCGCCACCAGCGCGTAGACGATGATCGCGACGAGTCCCAGAACCGCGGCTGTGGTCACTGGTCCTCCGCGGCGAGCAGATCGACAAGCAGCTGCGACTCCTCCGGCGACAGCCCGCGGGCGAATCGGGTCAGCACCGCGGCCCGGTCTCCGCGCGCGTCCAGCAGCTTGTGGAGCTGATGCGCCGCCACCTCGGCCGAGTCGACGACCGCGGTGTAGGCGTACGACCGCCCGACCCGCTGGCGGGTGGCCAGGCCCTTCGCCGCCATCCGCGCGAGCACTGTCATCACCGTCGTGTACGCCAGCTCGCCACCGAGCGCGTCCCGTACGTCGGCCGTCGTCATCGCGCCGTGGCCCGCGGCGAGCGCGGCGAACACCTGTTGCTCCAGGTCGCCGCGCGCGCGACTCTGGCTACGGGAAGCCGGCACCGCTCCTCCTCCTCAGCTACTACAAAGAACGTAGTAGCATCAATCTACTACCTGAATCGTAGTAGAGGGGACCAAGGGTGAATCACTGGTTGTTCGGGCAGGTCAACGCGTTCGCGCGCGCCACGCCCTGGCTGCACGCACCGGCGCAGGCCTTCGCGGCGTATGGCGTGGTGCTGTTCGCCGCCCTGCTGCTCGCCGGGTGGTGGATCGCGCGGCGGTCCGGCCGGATGGTGGGGGTGGCCGCTGCGCTCTGTGCCGGGGGTGCGACGCTTCTGGCTGTGGCCGTCAACCAACCGATCGTGCACGCGGTACACGAAGCACGCCCGTACGCGAGTCTGCAGAACATCCTGGTGCTCGCGAACCGCAGTACCGACCCGTCGTTCCCGTCCGACCACGCGACGATGGCCGGCGCGGCCGCGGCCGGGTTGTGGATCGTCGACCGGCGGCTCGGCATCGTTGCGGCCACCGCGGCGGTGCTGATGGCAGGCACCCGGGTCTACATCGCGGCGCACTACCCGGGCGACGTCCTGGCCGGCCTGCTGCTCGGCGCGATCGTTGCCATCGGCACCTGGTTGCTGCTGCGCCGGACGCTGACCCGGCTCGTCACCGCCGCCGCCGGGACCAGGCTGCGGCCGGTGCTGGTCCGGAGTCCGCACCGGTCATGAAAGGACTGACCGACTGGCTGCTGGGGCTGCAGGGCGCCGCCGTGTACGGCCTCGTCGGGCTGATCGTGTTCGCCGAGGACGCCCTGTTCGTCGGGTTCGTGCTGCCGGGGGAGACGGCCGCGGTCCTCGGCGGGGTCACCGCGGCGCTCGGGCACACCTCGCTACCGCTGATGCTGGTCGTGGTGATCGCAGCCGCCATCCTCGGCGACACAGTCGGTTACGAGATCGGTCGGCACTTCGGTCCGCGGCTGCTCAGCCTGCGGGTCCTGCAACGACGCGCCGACCGGCTGGACCGCGCCCGCAAACAGCTTGCCGAGCGCGGCGGTACGGCGGTGTTCCTCGGCCGGTTCGTCGCCTTCTTCCGCGCCACGATGCCGGCCCTCGCGGGGATGTCGGACATGCGGTACCTGAAGTTCCTCTCGTTCAACGCGGCCGGCGGGATCGTCTGGGGGACCGCCGCGGTCCTGGTCGGTTACCTGGCCGGGAACTCGTACAGCACGGTGGAGAAGACGTTCGGCCGGGTCGCCGCGCTGGTCGTGGCCGGCATCGTCGTGATCGCGGTCGTGGTGTGGCGAGTCCGCAAGCACCGGGCGGAACGTGTGGAGCACCATTGATCGGCTCACCGAAACTCGCCGCCTGGCTGATCGTGACGATCGCCGCGTTCGTCGTACTGCTCGCTTGGATCTTCCCCGACGCGGTCCGGCACCGCGGCCAGATCGATGCCGCGGGCACCGAAGTCGTCGTCTGTACGGCGGGCGCTCAGCAACTGCACGACGGTCGTACGCAGGTCCTGCACCATCTCGCCAACTGCGCGGGCGACAACACCGCCGTACGCAGCGAACTCGGGGACGAACTGGCGGCGCTGGTGCTGCTCGCATTCACGATCGCCGGCACCTGGCAAGTAACCCGCGCCACCCGCCACGGCCGGACCTAGGAGGTCTAGGTTGCGCATCCCGTGCACGGCCCGCGACCGGACTTCAACCTAACCCCACAGCACCGCGTGGACGAGAGCGCTGAGGCCTGTGGGGTCGCCGCTTGCGGTGTCGAACCACTCATGTCCGGCGGTGTCGGATGAGCTGACTGTGATCGGAGACGTGGCTGGCAGCGACAGGTTCAGCACCGCGCCGTCGTGGTGGAAGTCGATGGAGGTGCCGTCGGACGCCTTCTGTACCTGGAGGGCGAAGCGCTGGAATCGACCAGCGGCTTGCAGCTCCAGGCCGAGCTCTTCCGCCAGCTCGCGTTCCAGCGTGTCCGACCAGGTCTCGCCGGGCTCGGGGCTCCCGCCGGGCAGATCCAGCAGACCCGTGTACGGGCCGCGGGTCTTGCGGACCAGGAGAATGCGCCCGGCGTCGAGGATCCGGGCGTAGACACCGAAGTGGTACTGCGGTGTGGGCATCAGCCGATGGTAATTCGCGGGTGGTGGTTGCGTGGGGCACGTAGGGTCCGGGGGTGGAGATTGTGGATGTGGACGGGCACGACCCGGAGATTTTTCGGCGCTTTTATCAGGTGAAGTTCGACGTACGGCGGGAAGAGCTGGAGTTTCCGGCGGGGATGGGATTGGACGAGGCGCGGGTGTTCATGTCCCGTGAGCACGCGGATGTGCGGGCCAACGGGCTGGGGCTCGTGGACGGGGACGACTGGCTCGGGATCGCCTGGCTGGACTGGTGGTTGGTGGGTGACACCAACACCGTCGACGTGGAGCTCGCCGTCGCACCGCAGTACCGCCGGCGCGGGGTCGCGACCCAGCTGCTGGACGAGGCGATCGCGCGGGCCAAGACGGACGGCCGGACGCTCGTCTCGGGGCTGAACATGGCAGGCGACCCGGTGACGGGGGATAGCCCGGGTACGGCGTTCGCGCGGGCCCGCGGGTTCGTGAAGAAGCACGCCGAGCTGCACCAGGTGGTCGAGCTCCCGCTGAACGACCTGGTGGACCACCCGGTTGAGGGGTACGAGATCGTCCAGTGGCGCGAGCACACCCCGGACGAGTTGCTCGACCAGTTCGTCGAGTTGCAGACCGGGATGAGCGAGGACGTACCGACCGGCGAGCGCGCCTCCGAAGCAGTGCAGTGGACGCCGGAGCTGGTCCGGGACCAGGAGCAGCGACGGGTCGCCCAGGGTCGGTTCACCTACACCACCGCCGCGATCCACACCGCCACCGGCGAGCTCGCGGCGTACACCCAGATGGGCGGTACGCCGGAGACGCCCGAGCGACTGAACCAGTACGACACCTACGTACGCCGCTCGCACCGCGGCAAGCGTCTCGGGATCGCGGTGAAGACCCCCAACCTGCGCGCACTCCAGGACGGTGTCCCCGGCAAGGCCGTGCTGCACACCTGGAACGCGCCGGAGAACGCACCCATGATCGCGGTGAACGAGAAGCTTGGCTTCCGCCCCGTCGCCCAACGCACCGCCTGGGAGCGGAGCATCGCCGACTGAAGTCGGCAGCTCGACAGGAGGTGTCGGCCTATCGCGCCCGATTCAGCCGGCCGCTGAGCGTGGAAAGCCCCGGCGGCCCCGGACACCTCCTGCCGAGCTGCCGATCCGGGCCGCTGCCGACCCGTCGATCCGGGCGCCGACTGACCTAGTGGTGCGGGCGGAGGGCGCGGTTGGCGGCTGGTTCGGCGATCGAGGCGCGGAACGGATGCGCGGGGTAGACGCCCAGGAGCCGGACCTCGACCGAGAAGAAGGCGAGTTCCTCGAGGGCCAGGGCGACGTTCGGGTCCTCGGGGTGGCCTTCGATATCGGCGTAGAACTGGGTGGCGAAGAACATGCCGCCGAGCTGGTAGGACTCCAGCTTCGTCATGTTCACGCTGTTCGTGGCGAACCCGCCGAGGGCCTTGTACAGCGCGGCGGAGACGTTCCGCACGCGGTACACGAAGGACGTGATGATCGGCCCGGAGCCGACCGGCGGCACCTCCGGCTCCCGGGACAGCACCAGGAAGCGGGTGGTGTTGTGGTGCTCGTCCTCGACGTCCGACGCGAGGGTGTCCAAGTCGTACAGCTCGGCGGCCGCGCGCGGCGACAGCGCCGCGACGGTCGGGTCGCCGAGCTCCGACACCTCGCGCGCGGAGCCGGCGGTGTCGTCGGCCACCACGGTCGACCAGCCGTGTTCACGGATGATCTTGCGGCACTGGCCGAGCGCGTGCACGTGGCTACGGACGGTCCGGATCTGGTCGATCGTGGTCCCGGGGACGCCGAGCAGCTGGAAGTGGATCGGCAGGAAGTACTCGCCGACGATGTGCAGCCCGGACTCCGGGAGCAGGTGGTGGATGTCGGCCACCCGCCCGGCGATCGAGTTGTCGACCGGGATCATCGCGAGCCCGGCGCGGCCGCTGCTGACCGACTCGAGGGCGTCCTCGAACGTCGTACAGGGCAGCTGCTCGCGGTCCGGGAACATGTCGGTGCAAGCCATCGCCGAGTTGGCGCCTGGCTCACCTTGATACGCGATGGGTCCGTCCACGATCTCCCAGGGTAGACCCCCGGCATCTCACGAACCGGATCAGGTGTCCGACATAGGGGACGCCTGAGGCCCCTGCGCCTACTGCGCGGCACTCGGCGGGCACCTCGGTGTACTGGCGGAAAGGGCACGATGCTCCGCATCGAACCCTTCCCGCCAGTACAC
>NZ_JBSHBJ010000027.1:0-112771 GCF_053611945.1 Kribbella sp. NPDC054772
ACGCACCCCCGCTCTCGCCCTGCGCCGCCCACCCCACCCACCCCCGCGCGTGTTGCGCACCCAAAACTTCGGGGGCCAACCCACACTTTGAGGGGCTGGCCCCTCAAACGGCGTGCTGCCCGGGGCTGAGGGGCGCGCGGGTTGTTGGTGTGGGTCAGTAGGTGGGGTTGTTGTTGACGACGAGGCGGGCGGGGACTTCTAGGCGGTGGGGGGCTCGGGAGGGGTCGGCGAGGCGTTCGAAGAGGAGTTGGGCGCCGGCGCGGCCGACGTCGTACGGGTCGCTGTCGATGACCGAGACGCCGAACGCGGCGGCGAGTTCGAAGCGGTCGAAGCAGACGACGTCGATCCGTCGGCTCGCGAACGCCTTGGACTGCAGCAGTCCGGTGCAGAGGCGGTTGTTGTCGACGAAGACGGCGTCGGGCGCGGCGGTCGGCAGCAGTTCGTCGGCGGCGCGGCGGGCGTCGTCCTCGCTGACGAGGTTGTCGCGAACCAGCGCCGGGTCGACGGCGATACCTGCGGCTTCGAGCGCGGCGACGTACCCGGCCCAGCGTTCCTCGGCGCCGCTGCCGCTGCGCGGGTGCCCGAGGTACGCGATTCGCCGGCGGCCCTTTGCGAGCAGGTGCTCGATCCCGGACGTGGTGCTGGCCGCGTTCGTGGTGGTGACCGAGTCCATCGACTCGCCGAGGCCCGGGGGAGGGGAGTCGACGAACACGATCGCGGAGCCGAAGCGGGCCTCGTTCGCCAGGTACCCGAGGTCGTCGCCGACCGGCGCGATGATCAGCCCGGCCACCCGGTGCGCGAAGAACGACCGGATCGCGCGGTGCTCGAGGTCCGGGTCGTTCTGCGCGTCGGCGGTCAGCACCAGGTACCCGCGCTCGGACGCCACCGAGTGGATCCCGCGCAGCATCGGCGCGAAGAACGGGTTGGTGCAGTCGCCGAGCGTGACCCCGATCGACGTCATCGCCTGGTTCTTCCGCCGCAGCCCCGCGGCGACGTCGTTCAGCTGTACGCCGAGCCGGTCGGCCTCCGCGACGATTCGCTGCCGCGTCGACTCCCGGACCTTCGGGTCGCCCCGCAAGGCCCGCGACACGGTCTTGATACTCACACCGGTGGTCGCCGCCACATCCTCGAGCCGCGGCCGCCGCGCAGGTTCGCTCATGTTCCCCAGTGTAATGTCAACGTTGACATCCCCAGCTCCAAACCACTTCTTCCCGCCAACCCAAACCCTACGCCGACATCCTCCGGCCCCCGATCACCCCGCGCCCACCTCCTTCCCCGAGTCATGAACCACCCCGACCACTCAGGCCGGGTACGCCGGGGAGGTGTTGCGCGCTGCCGGCAGCGCGCCCGACCCCCGTCGCCAGCCCGCACGACCTCTCCTCCCGCACCGGTCAATCGGCGCGAGCAGCTGTCCCGTGCGTCGAGTCGTGGAGTCCGGTTGCGGGAACGCAGCCCCAATTCACGAGTCGGGTTTGGGGTCGCGAACCGAACGCCACGACTCGGCGTTTGCGGGACGAACCGAATGCCACGACTCGGCGCGGAAGGCGGGGAGGGCCAACCGCTGGCCGGCGGGAAGGGCGGCGGGGTGGAAAGTCAGCTCTTCTTCGGGGCTGAGGTGGCTCTGATGTGGAGTTCGGTGCGGAGGGTGACTGTGGAGGGCGGGCGGCCGGGGGAGGCGGTGCGGTCTTTGAGGAGGAGGCCGGCGGTGCGGCCCAGTTCGTACGTCGGTTGGGCGACCGTGGTGAGGCTGGGGATGACGAGGTCGGCCCACGGGATGTCGTCGAAGCCGACCAGGGCGATGTCGTCGGGGGCGCGGAGGCTCTTCTTGGCCAGGCATTCGAGGGCGCCGACGGTCATCAGGTTGTTGGTGGCGAAGAGCGCCTCGGGCGGGTCGGCGAGTTCCAGGAGGCTTTCCATCGCGGCGTACCCACCGGCCTCGCGGAAGTCGGCGTGCCGGACCAAGTCCTTGTCGTACCGGATCCCGCCGGCTCGCAGCGCGGACCGGTACCCGCCGAGGCGATCCATCGCCGTCGACACCTTGCGCGGACCGGTGATGCACGCGATCCGCCGGTACCCGCCGTCGATCAGGTGCTTGACGCCTTCGAACGCACCGTGCTCGTTGTCGACCAGCACGGTGTCGGCCTCGACGCCCTCGACGCGGCGGTCGATCATCACCATCGGGATCTTCGCGTCGGCGAGCAGGTGCACGCCCTCGGCGGTCGACGTCGGCGAGATCACCACGCCGGCCATCTGGTCGGTCAGGACGGCCGAGGCGTACGCCGATTCCTTCGCCGGATCCTCGTCGGAGTTGCAGAGGACGACGTGGTACCCCTCGGTCTGCGCGACGTCCTCGAGGCCGCGGACCAGCGAGGTGAAGAACGGGTTCTCGATGTCCGAGATGACGACCGCCCACAGGTTCGTGGAGGACTTGCGCAGGTTCCGGGCGACGCCGTTCGGCCGGTACCCGAGCTCGGCGACCGCGGCGCGGACCTTCTCGGACAGCTCCGGGTCCACGTTCCGCCGGCCGCTCAGCACCCGGGAGACCGTGGCCGGCGACACCCCCGACCTACGCGCGACGTCGTAGATCGTCGTCATACCCGCTCCCCGCTGGAGATCCGATGGTCGTCTGGATCGCACTCTAACTCCGATCCACGCCAAAGGATCTCATGTGGGCTGTGAACCGAGGGGTACGTCCTCCAAGAGCGCGAGTGCGGCGGCGCGGTCGGGGGCGGAGTCGGCGGCGCCGTTAACGGTTGTCGACAGAGCTCCGGCCGCGTTCGCCAGTCGTACGGCGTCAACCAGCCCGGCCCCGTCCGCGAGGGAAGCGGCCAGTGAACCGCAGAACGCATCGCCGGCGCCGACCGTGTCGACGGTGTCGACCTGGTGTGGCACGACCCGTTCCTCGAAGCCACCGACCCGGTCCAGTACGTACGCGCCGCGGGACCCGAGTGTGACGACGCAGGCCCGCAGATCCCAGTCCTCGGCGAGCTTGCGCGCGATCATCGGTACTTGCTTCTCGTCGTCACAGTTCAGGCCCGTCAGGGCGGCGGCCTCGACCTCGTTCGGTACCAGGATGTCGACGTACGCCGCCAGCGCGGGATCGACCGGTCCGACGGGGGCCGGAGTGAGGATAGTGGTGACGCCCGCGGCGGCGGCGAGCCGCAGCGCGGTGTGACTCGCCTCGACCGGGAGCTCGAGCTGGACGCTCAGCACTTTGCTAGCGGCCAGCACCTCAGCGGCGGCCTCGATGTCCGCGGTCGTGATCGCGGCGTTCGCGCGGGACACGATGATGATCGAGTTCCCGCCGTCGGGCAGCACCAGCGGCAGTCCGACGCCGGTCCCCAGCGAAGGATGCTGGACGACCCACGACGTGTCGACCCCGTTCGAGGACAGCAGTTCGAGGAACTCCTCGCCGTACCGGTCCTCGCCGATGGTGCCGACGATCGCGGTCCGCGCACCCATCCGGGACGCCGCGATCGCCTGGTTCACGCCCTTGCCGCCGAGGAACTCCGCGAATCCGGTCCCGTGCAAGGTCTCACCCGGCAACGGCCGCCGCTCCGCCGAGGCGACGAGATCCTTCATGAACGAGCCGAGTACACAAACGTCGTACCCGCTCATGCCTGGTCCTCCGCAAGACGCTTGCCCAAGGCACCGGATGGGTGGAACCGGGCGAAGTCGTGATGACTGAACTCCCGCAGTACGACGAGTGCGCACGCCAGCGCGTCACCCATCGCCAGCGAGGCCGTCGTCGACGCGGTAGGGGCCAGATTCAACGGATCCGCCTCGCGCAGCACCATCGTGTCCAGCGTGTACGTCGACAGTCGCGCCAGCGTCGACTCCTCGCGCCCGGTCATCGCGATCACCGGGATCTCGCGCTCGTGCAGCATCCGAGCGAACGCACACACCTCGGCGGTCTCGCCCGATGCCGACAACGCCAGCACGATGTCGCGTGAAGTCACCGCGCCGGAGTCGCCGTGCAACGCGTCACCGGAGTGGATGAACGTGGCCGGCGTACCGGTGCTCGCCAGCGTGGCCGCGATCTTCCGGCCGACCAGACCGGATTTCCCGAGGCCGGTCACCACCAGGTGACCCTCGCACGCCGCGACCGCGGTCAGTACCTCCAGGAAGACCCCGTCGAGTCGGTCGGCGAGCGCCGACACGGCCGCGGCCTCGGTCTCGATGGCGTCCCGCGCCGCTTGCAGTCCCCGTGCCACCAGGTCTCTGGACAGCTCGTCGGCCGTGCGGTGGGCGGACGCACGGTTCGGCACAACTGGCATCCCAGCGCCTCTCATCTCAGAAATCGATTTCCGCAGATTAGGCAGCCGGGCCGCGTGGTGTCAACGCCTGCACTCAGGTCGAAACCCTTGCCTGCCGGGGGAATCGCTCGAATTGACCACATCGTCACCGGCTCGGCCCTTGACCGCTCAGGCCGCCGCTCGTAGATTGCGAGAAATCGATTGCCCCTCGAAGCACACGGCTCGGCCGTTCGAGAGACCTCTGGAGCACCTGATGGCCGCAACACCTTCCCCTGCCAGGCAGCCAGGACCTAGCCGCCGCTCCGTCCTGCGGGGCGGACTGGGCGCCCTCGCGGCGAGCGCCGCGGGCGTGCCGCTGCTGTCCGCCTGTGGCGGCAACTCCTCGGGCGGCAACGCCAAGGAGATGTCGTTCTGGAATTTCTACGGTCCGTCCGACGACCAAGGACCGCAGAGCAAGTGGTTCGTCGACACGGTCGCGGAGTGGAACAAGAACAACGACGTGAAGGTCAAGCTGCGCTACATCCCCGGCAAGGACTACCTGAACGGGACCACGCTGCAGACCGCGTTCCAGTCCGGCCAGGGTCCGGACATCTTCCTGATCAGTCCCGGCGACTTCCTCCGCTACTACAACGGCGGCGTACTGCAGGATCTCGGGTCCGCATTGTCGGACGAGTCCAAGAAGGACTACCTGCCCGGCCTGCTCGAGGCTCGCAGTGTCGACGGCAAGGTCTACGGCCTGCCGATGGAGATCGAGCCGCTCGCGATGTACTACAGCGAGGCCGCGTTCGAGAAGGCCGGCCTGTCCGAGGCCGATCTGCCGAAGACCTGGGACCAGACCCTCGCGGTCGCGCAGAAGCTGACCGGCAAGGACCGGTACGGCGTGATGTTCGAGACCACCCCGGGCTACTACCAGAATTTCACCTGGTACCCGTTCCTGTGGCAGGGCGACGGCAACGCGATCAAGGACGGCAAGACCGCGTTCGACTCGCCGGCCGCCGTGCAGGCGCTGAAGTTCTGGGGCGACACCGTCAAGAACAAGGTCGCGCCGCGCAAGGCCCTCGGCGACGGTGGCGGTGACGTGGTGTCGAACCTCGGATCCGGCGCGGCCGCGATGCAGCAGAGCGGGATCTGGGCCGTCGCCGACCTGCGCGCCAAGGCGAAGAACTTCAAGTACGGCATCATTCCGCTGCCCACGCCGGACGGCGGCAAGGCGGCCACGGACCTCGGCGGCTGGGCGTTCGTCGCGAACTCGAAGGGTGCGAACCCCGAGGCCGCGGCGAAGTTCATCGCCTGGGCACTCGGGTCGACCGACGAGGCCGGTGTCGAGCGGCAGCGGCAATGGAACACCGTCGTGAAGACGAACGTGCCGCCGCGCAAGTCGGTGCAGACGGCCGCGGACGCGAAAGGCGCGTTCAGCGAGGGGGCGCTGAAGAAGTTCGTCAGCGAGATCGCCCCGACCGGCAAGCCCGAGCCGCGGTTCCCACCGGAGGTGTACCAGCCGATCGCGGACGCGATCCAGGCCTGCCAGCTGAACGCGGCCGACCCGGCCAAGGCGGCCGCTGACGCCGCGCAGAAGATCGACACGTTCCTGAAGACCTACCAGGGCGCGCCGATCAGCTGATGGTGACCACGACAGCCCCTCCGTCCAAGTCGGTGGCCCGTGCGCGCGCCACACCGAAGGCGGGCCTGACGAGGAAACGGCGCGAGGCGTTGGCGGCGTACGCCTTCCTCGCGCCGGACACCCTCGGCCTGCTGATCTTCGTCGCGATCCCGATGGTGCTCGCCTTCGGCGTCGCGTTCTTCAAGGTCGACGGCTTCGGCAACTACCAGTACGTCGGTCTCGCCAACTACAAGCTGATGGCCGGCGACGACCAGCTCTGGGCCTCGCTGAAGGTCACCGCGACGTACGTCGTCACGTTCGTACCGATCGCGTTCGTGGTGAGCTTCGCGCTGGCGATGCTGGTCCGCAACCACTTCAAGGGCATCGGCTGGGTCCGCTCGGCGTTCTTCCTGCCGAACGTGGTGAGCCTGGTCGTGGTCGGCCTGATCTGGCAGTTCCTGCTGGTCGACAAGCGCGGCGCGCTGTCCAAGCTGCTCGCCCCGCTCGGCCTCGGCGACGTCTCCTTCCTCGGTACGCCGTCCCTCGCGCTCGGCACGTACGTGGTGATCAGTGTCTGGTTCCTGATGGGCTACCAGATGCTGGTCTTCCTGGCCGGCCTGAAGGACGTACCGAAGGAGCTCGAGGACGCCGCCGCGATCGACGGTGCGGGCCCTTGGCAACGGTTCCGCTTCGTGATCTGGCCGCTGCTGCGCCCGACCAGCTTCTTCGTCGTGGTGAACTCGACGATCGGCGCGGTCACCGGTCTGCAGGCGTTCGACCTGGTCTTCGTACTCACCAAGGGCGGCCCTGCCCGCGCGACCAGCACGGTCGTCCTCTACATCTACGAACAGGCCTTCACGTTCAACAACATGGGGTACGCCGCCGCGCTGACCACCGTGGTGGTGGCGATCCTCGTCATCTGCACCGGCCTGATGTTCGGCTTCACCCGAGGAGGTCGCTTTGACGAGGATTAAGGTCCTTCCGATCCTTGCCCATGTCCTGGCGATCATCGCGGTCGCGCCGTTGCTCTGGATCCTGATCAGTGCGCTGAAGCCGGCCGAGGACGTGTTCAACTTCGGGTGGCCGTCGCACTGGACGCTGGACAACCTGCGGTACGTGTTGCTGAAGATCCCGATGCCGCGGTTCATGCTGAACTCGGCGATCGTGGCCGTCACGGTCACCGTGATCGCACTGTTCTTCCACTCGATGGCGGCGTACGCGCTGGCCCGGTTGCGGTTTCCGGGGCGCGGGATCATCTTCTCCGGCATTATGTCGACGCTGCTGGTCTCGCTGCCGGTGATACTAGTTCCGTTGTTTCTAGTGGCAAAGCAACTAGGTCTGCTGGACAGTTACGCCGGCCTGATCGTGCCGAGCATCTTCCACGCGTTCGGGATCTTCCTGCTCCGGCAGTACTACCTGAACATCCCGCGGGAGCTGGAGGAAGCGGCCGACCTCGACGGGTGTGGGTACTGGCGGCGGTACTGGAGCGTCATCCTGCCGCTCAGCCGTCCGGTGCTCGCGTCGCTGTCGGTGCTGTTCTTCCTGGCCAACTGGAACGCGTTCCTCTGGCCGCTGACCATCACCCGGAACCCTGACCTGCGGGTGATCCAGCTCGGTGTGTCCGGCATGCAGGGGCAGTACGCCTCCGCGTGGAACCTCATTCTCGCGGCCGCCGTGATCGCGGCCATCCCCACGGTCGTGGTGTTCGTCGCGGGCCAGAAGCGCCTGGTCGACGCGATGAAGACGACCGGACTCAAGTAGTCGAAAGGCTTCTATGTACGGCGACTATGGCAGCAGCCTGCGTGATCTGCCCAGGCTGCGGGACTCGAAACGCCGCCGCGCGTCCAGCTGGGACCGGACCGGTGGCAACGACGACCGACTGACGATCCGCCCGGGTGAGACCGCCGTACTGGCGGACATCGAGGGACCGGGATCGATCAACCACATCTGGTGCACCGTCGCACGCGACAGCGCGTGGGGACCGGACGAGGTGGACGGTGACTACCTGCGGAAGCTGATCCTCCGCATCACCTGGGAGGACTCGGCGCAACCCAGTGTGCTCGTCCCGCTCGGGGACTTCTTCGGGGTCGGGCACGGGAAGACTGTGAACTTCGTATCTGCACCGCTGCAGATGAGCCCGCAGGACGGGAAGGGTTTCAACAGCTGGTTCCACATGCCCTTCGCGTCGCGTGCTCGCGTGGAGATCATCTCTGAGCTCAGCACGGCGCCTGTCTTCTTCTACTACTACGTGGACTACGAGCTGTTCGACGGTGCGCAGGACGGGCTCGGGTACTTCCATGCGTCGTACAACCGGCAGCATCCGACCGATGGTGTGGAGCAGGGGAACGAGACGCTGCGCCAGTACCAGGTCGAGGGGACGAACCTCACCGGTGACGGGAACTACGTCGTCCTCGACACCGAGGGCAAGGGGCATTACGTCGGCTGCGTCGTCAGCATCCGCAACCTCCGCGAGTCGGACGAGTGGAACTGGTACGGCGAAGGTGACGACATGATCTTCATCGACGGCGAACCGTTCCCGCCGTCATTGCACGGCACCGGGACCGAGGACTACTTCAACACCGCGTGGTGCCCGAGCGAGGCGTACTCCGCGCCGTACCACGGGATCACGTTGCCGGGCGGGGCCAACTGGAGCGGCGAGATCTCGCTGTACCGCTTCCACATCGAAGACCCGATCACGTTCTTCCGCTCCATCCGCGTGACCATCGAGCACGGGCACGCCAACAAGCGCAGCGACGACTGGTCGTCGGTCGCGTACTGGTACCAGACCTTGAAGGGATAGCGCTCATGAAGCGTGGGGCCTTACTTGCTGTCCTCCCGCTGGTCTTCGGATCGGCGACGCTCCTCACCCAATCGCATGCCGCACCACCTGTGTCCACCTCCTCTGTAGGTACCGCCCAAGTAGAGTCCAAGGGAACACCCAGCTCGAGCGACGGCGACCTCTGGCCGTCCTGCTGGGCCGGCAACGACAAGCTGTACGCCGCGAACGGCGACGGCAAGGGATTCTCCACGTCCGGCGACTTCGCCGACATCGCGGTCAGCGAGATCAACGGCACCCCCGGAAACTTGTCCGGGGCAACGATCTCGAAGGGCGACCAGGTCGGGTCGGTCTGGAGCGGCGCCGGCTACAACCGCAAACCCACCGGGATGGTGTGCGTCGGCGACACGCTGTACCTCGCCGTGCAGGACCTCGCGCTGGACTTCAACGACGTACCGGCGGCGACGATCCTGAAGTCGACGGACCACGGGAAGACGTGGACGTGGGACAAGAAGAAGCCGATGTTCTCGGACCATGTGTTCACCACGATCTGGTTCGCGGACTTCGGCAAGGGCGGGGCGCTGGCGCCGGACGGGTACGTGTACGCGTACGGGCTGGATGGGAACTGGCGGGACTCGTTCGACGACACGGTGGCGGATCCGCAGAGTGTGTTCCTGGCGCGGGTACCGAAGAACAAGGTGCAGGACCGGGGCTCGTGGACGTTCTACACCGGATCCGGGTGGTCGGCGAAGGTCGCGGACAAGAAGCCGGTGCTCACCGACACGCGGCGGCTGTACGCGCAGACGTACGGGACGAACGCGTCGAACCTGAGCGTGATCAGCCAGGGTGGCGTGACGTACCTGCCGCAGCAGAAGCGATACGTGTACACGTCCTGGACGGAGTACACCTTCGAGTTCTACGAGTCGGCGACGCCGTGGGGTCCCTGGAAGCACTTCATGAGCAAGGACTTCGGCGGGTACCCGTGGTCGACCTCGAAGTACGGCGGGTACGGCGTCACGATCCCGTCGAAGTTCATCCAGCCGGACGGCAAGACGATGTACATCCAGGCCAACGTCTGCCCGTGTGGCGGCGGCGGGATCGGTACGTCGGTCTACAACTTCAACCTGCGCAAGCTCGTCATCACCCCCTCGTCGGACGCTCCGGCATCCAACCTGCCGGGGTCGGACAACCTCGCTGCGCCGGCGACCGGTGCGGTCGCGATCTCCAAGTCGACGAACTCGGGCAGTCTCGCGCTGATGAACGACGGCGCTAAGACGGGCAGTGAGTCGGACTTCGACGACGAGGTGAAGGGCGCGTCGTGGTGGGGGTACGAGTGGCCCGCTCGCCACAAGGTCAACAACGTCGAGTTCACGTCCGGCGCGGTGTCGGCCGAGGGCGGCTACTTCACGGGGCGTCCTCGGGTGCAGGTGAAGCAGAACGGTTCGTGGGTCGAGGTGGGTTCGCAGACGGTCTCGCCCGCTTATCCGGGTGATGCGTCGGCCGGGGCGAACACGACGTACACGATCACGTTCCCGACGCAGGAGACCGACGGCGTGCGAGTGATCGGGTTGCCGGGTGGGACGCGGTCCTATACGACGATCTCCGAGCTCGGCGTCCGCTTCGTCTCGCAGCTCGCGGACGGCGGCTTCGAAGGTACGGGCGGCGGGAAGCCCGCGTGGCAGTTCGAGGGTACGGCGGCCAACGGTGTGGACCGTGGTCTCGGATTCGCCCACTCCGGCGCGAACAACGGGTGGATCCGCTGCACCTGCACGGGATTCAGCGACCTGTACCAAACCGTTCCCGTCACGCCCGGGGCGACGTACACCTTCGGCGCGTGGGTCAACGCCTCGGCCAACCTGCCCGCGGACCAGGGTCGCTTCGGTGTCCGCGCCGGTACGACGGATCTCGGGAGCACCACGTTCGGCGCCGGCACCGGCTACGTCCACCACGAGGTCACGGTGAAGGTCCCGGCCGACACTCACGAACTCACGGTCTACGCCGGCTTCACCGGTCCGAACAAGGACACGTGGATCCAGGTCGACGACTTCACGGTCAGCTGAGAGAGGCGGACCTGCAGGCCATCACAATCGCTCGCCGACCCGGGTGCCCAGGCTCACACCCGGGCCGGACTGGCGATTGTGATGGCCTGGCGGACCGCCACCACTCACCAACCACCCGATTCGCCGGATCGCGAGGCCGGGGTACGCCTGGCTCGGCGCCGCGGGCTGAGGTTGGTGAGTGGTGGCGGTTCACGGCCAGGGGAGGAGTTCGGGCTGGTCGCCGGTGATCGGGCCGATGGGGGAGCGGCCGGCGTACCAGGCGGTGAGGTCGGTGAGGGTGCCGGTCAGGTGGACCTCGTCGCCGGTGCCGTTGTCCCAGGTGAGGTCGGGGGAGTCGAGCACCAGGTGGACGCCTTCGGGGGTGCGCGGGCGGAGGAAGTCCAGGAGGTGTTCGCAGAACGGGGTGGACCAGTTGGCTGGGGTGATGCCCAGGTCGAGGTCCGAGGTGTGGATGGTGAGCTCTCGCCAGGTGGCGTTCAGACCGGCGGCCAGGTTGCTGTCGCGGTGCTGGATCGGCAGCGGCCAGTCGGTGGGGCTGACCTTGTCCCAGGAGGCCATCAGTGTGGTGACGGCTTCTTTCAGGTGGGCTTTTAGTTCCGCCGCGGGGCGGTCGGCGCCGGCTTCGATCGCCGCGTCACGGGCGGGGCGACCGCCGTCGTACACCTCGATGAGGCGGCCCTGGAGCGCTTCGTCGACCTGACGGGTCATGGCCTCGGAGAAGTACGCGATGTGCGTGATCACGTGGCCGCGGGACCACCCGGGGAGGGCGGAGGCGGCGCGGGCGGTGGGTTCGTCGAGGTCGGCTGTCAGAGCCAGCAGTTGGTCGGCGGCGGCGCGTACGTCGGTCAGGGCCACAAGAGCTCCTTCGTCCAATCGTCTTCCAAGCGGTAACGGAGTCGCACGTGCCGGCGGTCCGGGTCGGCCTGCCAGAACTCGACCTCCTCGGCGCGCAACGTGTACAGGGTCCAGTTCGGCGCGACCAGGTCCGGCTCGCGCGCGATGCGCTCGGCCTGCTCCTTCGCCGCGACCTCGACCTCCGCGCGGTCCTCGAGTACGGCGCTCTGCCGGCCGACCAGCGCCTCGGCTCGAGCACCCGGTGACCGCAGCAGGAAGTCCCGCGCGGAATCCTCCGGGGCCGCGGGCTCGACACGTCCCAGGACGCGGACCTGGCGCCCGAGCGGGATCCAGTAGAACGTCAGGGCGGCGTACGGCGAGGTTGCCAGCTCCTCGCCCTTGCGGCTGGTCGAGGACGACGCGAACTGCCAGCCGTCGTCGGTCACGTTCTTCAGGATCAGGACGCGGCCGTTCGGGCGACCGTCGGCGCGGACGGTCGACAGCGTCGCCGCACACGGCTCGGGCACTTGCTGGTCAACGGCCGTCAGCAGCCAGTCGACAAACAGCGGGTGCGGGGTCGCGGGAGTCCGCGTGGGATCCCAGGACGGCGGGCTCCCGGTCAGCGTCGGCACGGCGCGCAGTCGCGTACGGAGGTCGGTCACGGCTCGACCATAAGTCACGTGTTCACATGGCATCAACCCGATATTCCATTAGACTCACCCCATGCCCACGCTCGCCTTCGCCCTCGCCGCCACCATCAAACACGACGGCCACGGCGGCGTAGCAGACCTCCTCGAAACCCCACAACAAACAGCCACCTGGCTCACCGAACACGACCACTTGATCGCGGACGTCCTCGGCGCCCCGCGCGCGGCGCTGGTGAAGGCGCGGGGCGAGGGGGCGCCGGGGGATGGGCTGCTCGACCCCTCCTCTGTTCTTCGTGAGGGGCGGGGTTCGGAGTGGGGCGGGGGCGTGCAAGAAGAGTTGTTGCGGGTTCGGCGGGCGGTGCGGGCGCTCTTCGCGCGGGCAGTCGAACCGGAGCCGCCCAGTAAGGCGGATGCCGATCGGCTGATGAAGGTCGAGGACGCGCTCCGGATGATCAATCGGGCGGCCGACCGGCTGGGGACGACGCATCTCCTGTGGACGGACGAGCCGGTCGCGCGCTGGGCGCCGCGCACCGACGATCCGACGAAGCTGTTGATCGGCGCCGTCGGGCGGTCCGCGATCGACTTCCTGGTGAGCCCGGACCGGACCAGATTGAGAGCCTGTCCCGCCGCGCGCTGCGTGAAGTACTTCCTGCAGGACGACCCCCGCCAAACCTGGTGCTCCCCGTCCTGCGGAAACCGCGAACGGGTGAACCGCGCCTACCGCAAACGCACCGCCGGATAATCTGTGCGGCATGACCAAGCTGGACCTGACCGTCTCCGGGCCTGATCTGACCGAGGCGCTGGTGAACGTGTCCTCGGTGAGCGGTACCGAGGAGAAGCTCGCCGACAAGGTGGAGAAGGCGCTCTCGGCGTACCCGCATCTGAAGGTGTTCCGGCACGGCAACACGGTCGTGGCGCGCACCGACCTCGGGCGGGACGAGCGGGTCGTGCTCGCCGGTCACCTCGACACCGTCCCGCTGAACGACAACCTCCCCGCGCGCCGCGCCGACGGCCTGATCCACGGGCTCGGCGCGTGCGACATGAAGGGCGGTGTCGCGGTCGCGCTCCGGCTCGCCGCGACCCTCGACGAACCGAACCGGGACATCACCTACGTCTTTTACGACTGCGAGGAGATCGAGGCCGAGCGGAACGGGCTCTTCAAGCTGACCCGGTCCAACCCGGAGCTGCTCGAAGGCGTGTTCGCGGTCGTGATGGAGCCGTCGAACGCGGTCGTCGAGGCCGGCTGCCAAGGGACGATGCGGATCGAGGTCACCACCCGCGGCGAACGCGCGCACTCGGCCCGCTCCTGGATGGGGTCGAACGCGATCCACGCCGCGGGTGCGGTGCTCGCGCGACTGGCGGCGTACGAGCCGCGCCGGGTGCCGATCGACGGGCTCGAGTACCGCGAAGGGCTGAACGCGGTCGCGATCACGGGTGGCGTCGCGGGCAACGTCGTACCGGATCTGTGCACGGTGACGATCAACTACCGGTTCGCGCCGAGCCGGTCCGAGGCCGAGGCCGAGGCGCATCTGCGCGAGGTGTTCGAGGGGTACGACGTCGTTGTCACCGACTCCGCTCCGGGCGGGCTGCCGGGGCTCGAGCGACCCGCCGCGGCGGCCTTCCTGCAGGTGGTGGGTGGGGAGCCGCAGCCGAAGTTCGGGTGGACGGACGTGGCGCGGTTCACGCTGCTCGGCGTACCCGCGGTGAACTACGGGCCCGGTGACCCGCTGTACGCGCACAAACAGGACGAGTTCGTGCCGGAGGCCGAGATCGAGCTGTGTGAACAGCGGCTGAGGACTTGGTTGACAGGCCGCGCCTAGACCGGCCGCGTTACCGCCCAGGCCATAACCTGGACGCATGTCAGAACCATCGATCCACCCCGACCGTCCGGTGGGCCAGCAGCAGCGCGGGCCGATCGTGATGCGCCGCAAGCAGGTGCAGCACTCCACTTCCGAGCAGCGGCTGCTGGACAGTCGCGGGCCGTCGGACTGGGTGCACACCGACCCCTGGCGGGTGCTGCGGATCCAGTCGGAGTTCATCGAGGGGTTCGGCATGCTGGCCGAGCTCGGGTCCGCGATCAGCGTGTTCGGCTCGGCGCGGACCAAGCCGGACGACCCGATGTACGTGGCCGCCGAGGAGTTCGGGCGGAAGCTGGTCAGCGCCGGGTACGCCGTGATCACCGGCGGCGGACCGGGCGTGATGGAGGCGGCGAACAAGGGCGCGTCCGAGGCCGGCGGGGTGTCGGTCGGGCTCGGGATCGAACTGCCCTTCGAGAACGGCCTGAACGAGTGGGTCGACATCGGGATGAACTTCCGGTACTTCTTCACTCGCAAGACGATGTTCGTGAAGTACGCCCAGGGGTTCGTGGTGATGCCGGGCGGGTTCGGCACGCTGGACGAGCTGTTCGAGGCGCTCACGCTGGCGCAGACCCGCAAGGTCACGTCGTTCCCGGTCGTGCTGTTCGGTACGTCGTACTGGGGCGGGCTGGTCGACTGGCTGCGTTCCACGATGCTCGAGGACGGGAAGATCTCCCCGGCGGACCTGGACATGTTCGTGGTCACCGACGACGTCGACGAGGCGATCAGCTACATCGTGAAGGCCGGTGAACTCGCCGACGCCGCCGCCGAGGAGGCCGCCGAAGCCGCCGCCCGCGAGGTCGACGAACTCAACGACGCCACCTCCCGAGCCCACCGCCTCGGCTCCGACGGGAGCTGAAATTCTGGGTGTCTTCGCGGTTGACTCGCCCGGCATGGCACGATCGGTCCCGTGATGTGGTTCTTCGGGCTGATCGTGGTGCTGTTGATCGGGGCTGTCGCAGTCGTGGCCTCGGGTCGTTGGGGTGCCATGAACACCGCGTACGACGACCGGCCCGACATGACCGTGCCGGCGCGGCAGGCGCTGACGGCGACGGACATCGAGACCGCGCGGTTCGGGGTCGGGGTCCGCGGCTACCGGATGGACGAGGTCGACACGCTGCTCGAACGGGTCGCGAAGGAGGTCGCCGAGCGCGACCGCCGGATCGCCGACCTCGAACGCGCCGTCGCCCCGATCGTCGACGCCCCTGACGGCGCCGGTTTCAGCTCGCGGGCGACACACGACCCCGCGGAGTTCGAGGACACCGGGGCGCACAAGCCGATCCTCGTCGGCGGCGACTTCCCGACCACCGAGCCCGAGCCGGAGCAGCCCGGCGAGGCAACGCCCGTCGCAGACACCACCGCCGCCACCCCGCCGCAGTCCGGGACTGAACCACAGCAGCCCCCGGCGCAGTCCGCGGAGGGCGCACCTCAGTCCCCGGACGCCGCACTTCAGTCGCCGGACGCGTCTGCTCACTCCGCCGACACGTCAGCTCACTCCGCAGATGCGGCAGCGCAGTCCCCGGGCGCGGCAGCTCAGTTCCCGGAGTCGGCTGAGCAGCAGCAGAGCGCAGACGTCACGCCGGTCGCGGGGCCGGCGCTCGGCGGGCAGGCGGGTGCCGCGCAGGCGGGTGCCGCGCCGTCGAGTGCTGGGCATGCGGACGACGCGGCCGCCGAGGGTGCGGAGGCTGCGGAGGCTGCGGCGGTGAGGGATGACGACGAGCCGGAGACGACCGAGTTGCCGCGGGCGGCGGCTGCGGATGAGTACGAGCGGTTGCAGGCTGAGGCACGGGCTGTGCTCGAAGCACAGTCCCAGCCCGTCACACCCCGCCGTACTCCCGCTCCTCCTCAGCAGGCCGCACAGCAAGCACCACAGCAAGCACAACAGCAAGCACAACAGCAAGCACAACAGCAGGACCCCGCCGAGCACTGGACCGCGCAGCCGCCCCAGCACGAGCAACCGGCCCCGCAGCAGCCACAGCAGCAACCCGCCGAACAGGCCCAACCTCAGGCCGAGCAGCAGCCAGCCGAGCAGTCGCAGCCTCAGGCCGATCCCCGGCAGCAGTCCCAGGCCCAAGCGCCGGCGCAACCCCAACCTCAATCTCAGCCTCAGGAGCAGAACGGTGAGGCGAAGGGGGAGGGCGAGGGGTGGCAGTTCTGGCCGCCGGCTGACCAGGACGGTCCCGGGGCGTATCAGCGCCCCAGCTGATCCCCCGACGCGGGTTCTGTCGGTGGCGTCGGGTTGACTGACGCCATGGCCATCACACACTGGGATCCCCGCGCATGACGGTGATCGGTCCGGACGGGCAGCCACGTTGCGGGTGGGCGACCTCGGCCCCGGAGTACGTCGCGTATCACGACACCGAGTGGGGCAAGGAGATCCGCGACGACGTCGGGCTGTTCGAGCGGATGACCCTCGAGGGTTTTCAGTCCGGCCTGTCGTGGATCACGATCCTGCGCAAACGGGAGAACTTCCGGGCCGCGTTCGGGCGGTTCGATCCGGAGACGATCGCGAAGTACGACGGCGCGGATTTCGAGCGTTTGATGGCCGACCCGGGCATCGTCCGTAACCGGCTGAAGATCAACGCGACGATCTCCAACGCCCGCGCGCTGCTCGAGCTGGACGACGGCGAGTTCACCGAGCTGCTGTGGTCGTTCCGGCCGGTGAAGCACAAGGCGCCGCGGACGCTGGCCGACGTGCCGGCCACGACACCGGAGTCCGTGGCGATGTCGAAGTCCTTGAAGAAGAAGGGTTTCGTCTTCGTCGGACCCACCACGGCGTACGCCTTGATGCAGGCCACCGGCATCGTAAACGACCACTTGAAAACCTGCATCGCGCGCTGAGTGTCCTGAGTCGGAGATTCGACGGCGCTTTCGGCGCCCAGGCACGCACCTCACGGCACTTGGCCAGCGCCCACGATGCTCCGCATCGAGGCCACTGACCAAGCACCGCGATGCACGCACCTGACCACCGAAATCACTCGCCGAATTTCCGACTCAGGACACTGGTTCCCGTGCACGTGCAGGCGCTTTGTGCATATGCAAAAAGTATTTTGGCGACAGCCCAACGCAAACGCCTGAACGAGTTGTGCTTTGGGCACGGAACGTGATGTGGTGTTCAGCGGGCTCCCCGACTGTCAGGTGGTTGTCCGGCCGTGACTCGCCCGGCCGGAACGTAGTCGCGGAGCCCACCAAACGTTCTACGGCAGGTTGTTTGCGCCGTCTGAGGTATAGGCCGTCCGGAACACATCGGTTCCGGTCAGGCCACTCAGTTGGACACCTGTTGTGGTGGTCGTGATGTACAGATTCGCTTCGGCGTAAGCGTCTGCCGCGTCGTCGTCCGCCGTGCCGAACTGACGTGTCCAGCTGCGGACGTGGTCGGGGGAGTACTTCGCTAGTACGCCGTCGAACTTGCCGAGCGGTGTCTCCAGCGCCCCGTCCGTGAACCCACCGACGTAGACGGTGCCGGACGCGTCCGCGGCGATCGCGGCGCCCTTGTCGTTGGCCGCTGTACCGAACTGGTCCCGCCAGGTCAGAACGCCGTCGCCATCGGCTCTCGCGACCAGGAGGTCCTTGTCACCAGCCAGAGTCCCGGCGAAGTCGCCCGCGGTGTAGCCGGTCAGGTAGACGCCGCCCGCCGGGTCGGCCGCGAGACTCCACACCTCGTCGGATGCCGCCGTACCGAACTGTTTCGTCCACACGGCATCACCACCAGACGAGTACCGCGCGAGGAACCCGTCGATCCCGCCGGACGACGTACCGAGCTCGCCGGCCGTCATGCCGCCGACGTACACCGCGCCGCCGGACACGGCGACCGCCATGCCCTTGTCCTCGCCCGCGCTCCCGGTCTGGCGCAACCACACCTGGTTCCCGTCCGCGTCGAGCCGCGCGACGAACACGTCCTTGTCGCCCTGGTTCGCGCCACCCAACGCACCCTTGGTGTAGCCGCCGACGTACACAGCCGTCCCGTCGACAGCCACCGAGTAGCTCCGATCCGCCACCCCCGGTACGCCGAACTGCCGCACCCACCGCCGATTCCCAGCGGCGTCGTACTGCGCCACGAAGGCATCGTCCGTCGCGTTCCCCGGATGCGCACCATCCAGATCGCCGTTCGTGTAGCCCGTGACCACAACTCGCCCGTCGGCATCCACGGCGACGCCGTACGCGCGCTCCGTCCCGCTCGTCCCCAGCGATCGCGTCCACTCCCGAGTACCGTCCGCCGCGTACTTCGTCAGCGCGACATCCGTCCCGCCGACGTACGGCTGCCCGTCCAAGGCCCCAGCCGCCGCGACAGCCTGATAAACGTTGCCTGAGGCATCGGTAGCGATCCCGCCGGCCCGGTCGTCGCCCGCAGTACCCGTGATCGCGGCCCGCATCGGCGTCGCCGGCGGCTTCCCGAGGAACCGGAAGATGTACTTCGCGCCCTCGGCGAACGTCGGCCCCCAGACATCCCAGTCGTGCCCACCGTCAACGACCCGGAACTCGGACGTCAGTGTCGGCACCCGGGCCGCCTGGTTGAACACCACATGCGCCTCGAAGTCGAGGTCGTGAGTGGCGTCGATCGCCTTCGGGTTCTTGTACTCGTCGTCGCCGACCGCGATGTACAGGTGCGACTGCAGTCCGGTCGCCGCGAACGACTTCAGCGCCGCCGGCCAGTTCAGCCTCAGGTACGCCGCCTCGGAGAACGGATCGTTTCCCTTGCCGAAGGCACCGAACTCCCGGGTGCTCGAGTCGCTCGGCGGCAGCGGGAAGTAGACCGCCGGGCTGAGCGCGATCGCCGCACCGAAGACGTCCGGATGCGCCAGCGAGTACCGCAACGCGCCGGCACCACCCATCGAGTACCCGGCGATCGCCCGCCCGCTGCGATCCGCGATCGTCCGGTACGTCGCGTCGACCTGCGGCACGAGATCCTTGAAGAACGCGGTCTCCACCGGCCGCCCCGGGACGGCTCCCTTGTACGCCGAGTCGACGTACCAGCTCGCCCGGCTGCTCCACGGTGCGTCCGGCATGATCGCGATCGTCGGCGGGATCTCGCCGGTCCCGATCAGCTCGTCCAGGCGGCTTTTCACCTGCGTCCAGGCACTCATCGAGTCCCCGCGCCCGTGCAGCAGGTAGACGACCGGGTATCGCCGGTCCGAGGTGTCGTACCCGGCCGGTAGGTAGACGTTGTAGTTGATGTTCTCGCCGAGGGTCGCGGACCGCGCGGCGGCGGTCCTGATCACGCCGGGTTCGGCGGCCGGCGCGGCACTGGACCCGGGGACGACAAGACTCCCGACCAGCGTGGCGGCGGTCAGGACAGGTAGCAGAAGCTTCCTCACACGGCAGTTTGTAATCGCTTACGTAAACGATTACAAGAGTGCGCGCACCAGGAGTTCCCCGGGGGACGGGACAGGCGAGCGTCAGCGACCGGTGAAGGTGGGCTTCTGCTTCGCGACGAACGACGCGACGGCGTTGCGGTGATCTTCGGTCCCACCCGTGAGCTGCATCTTCCCGGCCTCGAACGCGAGCGCCTCGGCCAGCGGGTGACTCGCCGAGTACGCGAGCGACTGCCGCACCGCGCCGTACGCGACCGTCGGCCCCGCCGCCAGCTTCCCGGCCAACTCGGCGACGGTGCCTTCCAACTCACCGGCTGGTACGACGGAACTCGCCAGGCCGAGGTCGAGCGCCTGGGCGGCGGGGACCGTCCGCGGGAAGTAAAGCAGTTCGAGCGCCTTCGCGTGACCGATCAGCCGGGGCAGTGTCCAGGAGATGCCGGTGTCGCAGGACAGCGCGATCCCGGTGAAGGCGAGGTTGAAACCGGCGGTGTCGGCGACGACCCGGAAGTCGCAGGCGAACGCCATCGACGCGCCGGCGCCGGCCGCCACGCCGTTGACCGCCGCAATCACCGGCTTCGGCATCTCGGCGAGTGCCAGCGCGATCGGGGCGTAGTGGTCCGGCACCGTGCTCCAGAGCGCGGCCTGGTCGTTGGCCTCGAGCAGCCCGATGTGCTCCTTCAGGTCCTGACCGACACAGAACGCCCGGCCGGTCCCGGTCAGTACGACGACCCGGACGGCCGGATCGTCGGCGGCGGCCTGGACGGTGTCGCGGAGCAGGACCTTGGTCGGCGTGTCGAGCGCGTTCATCGCGTCCGGCCGGTTCAGCGTGATGGTGGCGACGCCGTCGGCGACGGCGTACGTGACGGAGTCACTCATCGTGGTCAGCTCCTCGACTTTCGGTGAGATTTTCAGTGCAGTGTCAGGCAGTTGTCGACGAAACGCCCGGCCGCGGGGCTCAATCGTTCGGCGTGGAAATCGAAGAATTCGGCGGCCCGCGCCCCCGCCCAATCGGACGGCAGCAGCTCGGGTGGCAACCCCGGATCCCGGAACAGGAACTTGCGCCATTCGTGCACGAGTTCGGACCGCACGGCGAACGCTTGCTCGTCGCTGACCACACCGGTGGTGTCCTCGTCGGGGCCGTCCACCAGGGCCTTCGCGTCGACCAGCCAGGTGTCGTACGACGCGCCCAGTTCGTCCAGTTTCCAGACCCGCCGGGCGAACTCGACGGCACCCTCGTCGATCGGTGCGCGGAACCGGTCCGCGGCGATGCCCTCGACGCCGAGAATCTGGTCCACCTCGAGGTCGTTGCGCAGCCCCACCCACGCACCGTCGGACAGCGGAGCCCAACCCAGGAAGGAGAGTTGACTCGCGAGCTGTTCGCGGCGGCGCGCGTTCGGTACCTCACGGAGAATGCCCAGGTGCCAGTGCCGGTCCCAGTCGCCGGGACCCTCGGAACCGGTCACGATCGGGGTCCCGTCGGGCGCGGTCCGATAGATCCGCGCGGCCGCGTCGTCGAGGCGGCGACGCGCCCGGGACGTCAGCGCGTAACCGGGTTGCCCTTCGATCCGGACAGGCTCCAGCCAGCCCTGCCGGACCATCCGGGACACGGCGGTCCGAACCGCCGGTGGATGGACGCCGAGCGGGGCCAACAGCTGGACCAGGGCCGCGACCGGAGCCCGCGCGCCACGCGCGCGCAGGTGGTCGCCGTACAGGTCGAAGAGGGCTGAACGGGCGTGCACAAGACTTGAGTCTGCCGTATGGTGCGCGGCTCTGGCCTGTGATCGGGAATAATGGGGTCTGATACACACTGCGATACGCGCCGACGGCGCATCACCGCAACGGCGCCGGCGACGGTACCCCGCGCGGTGTCGTCGCTCAACACCGACACTGGGAAGGGGTGCGCGCATGGCGGCGATGAAGCCGCGGACGGGCGATGGTCCGCTCGAGGTCACCAAGGAGGGTCGGGGGATCGTAATGCGGGTCCCGCTCGAGGGCGGCGGCCGGCTCGTCGTCGAGCTGAACGCCGACGAAGCGACCGAACTCGGCAACGCGTTGAAGGCCGTCGTCGGCTGATCACATCCTCCAGGGGTGTCTTGTGCCCCCCTGCTCAACACCTCGACCCCGGTGGGTGCTCTTTCCGGCACCGGCCGGGGTCGTTACGGTTGTCCAGCCCGAGCTCTCTTTGATCAAACAGTGAGGTTGTCCTGGTGGCACGCCGCAGTGGTTCGTCTCCCTTCCCCAGTCTTCCGGTCGTTGCCTGGCAGCCTGGCCTGCCGGTGCACGGGGCCTCGACCTGGGTGCTCGTCGTCGGCGACGACAGTGGCTTGCCGGCCGCCGCGAAGGAGGCCGGGGAGCGGCTCGGCGTCGACCTCGACCGGCTGCTCGAGGTGCAGCGGGCGACCGGTTTCAGCCCGTCGGCCGGTGCCAGCGCGGCGTACCCGTTGCTGTCCGGTGAGGTGGCCGAGGTCCTGCTCGTCGGCGCCGGGGACGGCAGCGCCAAGGACCTGCGGCACGCCGGGGCGGCGATCGCGCGCTTCGGTCGTGGCAAGGACGAGCTGACCACCCTCGTTGCCGAGGGCATCGAGGACGCGGCGCTGCAGGCGTTCGCCGAGGGCGTCGTGCTCGGCTCGTTCTCGTACACGCTGAAGACCGTCGACGCGGGCAAGCCGGCGGTCGGCCGGGTGACGCTGACCGACGGGTCGGACGCGGTCCGGCAGTCGGTGCTCGATCGCGGCGTGGTGATCGGGCGGACCGGCTGGCTGGCCCGGCAGTTCGCGATCACTCCGTCGAACGAGAAAGACCCGTCCTGGATGGCCGCGCGGGCGACCGAGGTGGCCGCCGCGACCGGGCTCGAGGTGACGGTCTGGGACGAGAAGAAGCTCGCCGCCGAGGGCTTCGGCGGCATCCTCGCAGTCGGCCAGGGCTCCACCCGGCCGCCGCGGTTCATCCGGCTGGACTACGTGCCGGACGGTGCCACCAAGAACACGCCGTACGTCGTCCTGGTCGGGAAGGGCATCACCTACGACACCGGCGGTCTGTCGCTGAAGCCGCGCGAGGGCATGGTGTCGATGAAGCGCGACATGACCGGCGGCGGTTCGGTGATCGCCACGATGTCGGCGCTGCGCGAGCTCGGCGCGAACGTTCGGGTGACCGGCCTGGTCTGCTCGGCCGAGAACATGCCGTCCGGTTCGGCGTACCGCCCGGACGACGTGATCCGGCACTACGGCGGGCGGACCACCGAGGTGAAGAACACCGACGCCGAGGGCCGGCTGGTGATGGCCGACGGCCTCGCGTACGCGGTGCGCGAACTGAAGCCGGACGTGCTGGTCGACATCGCCACGCTGACCGGCGCGATCAAGGTCTCGCTCGGCGCGATGCTGTACGGCGGGATGTTCGCGACCGACGACGCGCTGGCGGACAACCTCGCCGACGCCGGCCGGGTCTCGGGCGAGGAACTGTGGCGGATGCCGCTGCCGGCCGAGTACGAGGAGCTGATCGCGACGCCGGTCGCCGACTCGGTGAACAGCTCGAAGGGCCCCGGGTCGATCACCGCCGCGCTGTTCCTGAAGGCGTTCGCCGGCGACATCCCGTGGGCGCACCTCGACCTGTCGTCGATCGCGGAATCGCCCGCCGACCGGTTCGAGTACTCCGTCGGCGCGACCGGAGCCGGCGCGCGCCTGCTCTCCACCTGGCTCGCCTCCGAGACGCCGACCGCCGGGATCGGCTGATCCGGGCCTCCGGCAACTAGTTCACCGGCCCTGCCCGAGCCGCCCGTTTATCGGGCCTGCCCGAGCTGCTCGCGGAGGAACTCCACGATCCGTTCGCGGGCCGGCTTCGCCTGCGGGACGAGTCCGGGCAGGCTGATGAACGCGTGCCCGGCCCGGTCGTACTCCGCCACGTCGACCGGCGTTCCCGCAGCACGCAGCCGGTCGGCGTACGCGCGACCGTGGTCCGCGACCGGATCGAGCGCCGGTACGACGATCAGCGTGGGCGGCAGGCCGCTCAGATCGTCGGCGTACACGGGGGAGAGCGCGCGAGCGTCGGTCCCTGCCGGGACAGCGAGACGGCGGAAGAGCGCGATGACCTCGGTGGTGAGGGTGGGAGTGTCGGCGTACTCCCACATCGAGGTGTAGTCGAGCGCGGTCTCGGTCACGTCGGTGCACGGGTTGACCAGGACCTGGGCGCTGACCAGCAGTCCGGTGTCCGTCGCGCGGAGCGTGGACAGCGCCGCGACCATCGAGCCGGCGCTCTCACCGACGAGCGCCGTACGGGACCGGTCGACTCCCCAGTCGTCGGCGTGCCGCAGGACGTGACGCCAGACGTCCCAGCCGTCGTCGACCGCGTCTGACAGCGCGATGTCTTCGCTGAGCAGGCGGTGGTCGACCGATACGACGACTGCGGGTAGGCGCGCGGCGACGTGGCTGTTGATCCAGTCGCACTGCATCGCGGTGCCGGTGTAGCCGCCGCCGTGAACGTGGAGCACGAGCGGCAGAGTCGTTCCAGCCTTCGGGCGGTAGACGCGCACCTTGATGATGCGGTCGGGAAGCTCGATCTGTTGCCAGCTGATGGTCGCTGCTCGATGCGGGAATCCGGTGACGAGGCGAGCCAGCGGCGAGGCCACTGTCCGGTTGCGGGCTTCGGCGTACGCCGTCAGGTCGGCGGGGGTCATCGACGCGAGATCCGGCTCCTTGCGCAGGCCGTAGAACAGGCGGACGCCGAGGGGCGGCTGCTGTGTGTGCAGGCGTTGGGCGGTCTTGCGGGTGGTGGCGGAGTTGGTCATCGGGCCCATCCAGGGTTTCGCTACCAGTGGTATCGATACCGACGGTAGCATAACTGGATAAGGTGTGACCATGGCTTCGACAGCACGGCCGCCCGGCCGGCCCCGGTCCAGCGTCGACGCGGAGGTGTTCTCGGCGACGCTGCGGACGATCCACGAGCTCGGGTACACCCGCGCCACCGTCGACCGGATCGCCGCGGCCGCGGGGATCGCGAAGACGACGATCTACCGGCGCTGGCCGTCCAAGGGCGCACTGGTCACCGCGGTCCTGGTCGATGCCTTCGGCCCCCTTCCGCTCACCGGCGGCGACCGCGCGGCGGACGTCGACGCTGCGATCCGCTTCGGCGCAGCCCGGATCGCCGAACCCGGCGTGGCCGCGGCCTTCGCCGGCGTCTTCACCGACGCCATCGGCGACCCTGCCCTGCGCGAGATCCTCGCGACCCAGCTCCAGGACCCCTACCGCCAGGTCCTCCAGCAGTCCCTCGGCGAACCCGAGCACCGCATCCTGTTCGTCATCGACGTCGTGATCGGCACCCTCCTGCATCGAATGGGCATGACCGGCGAGCCGATGGTCGAGTCCGACGTGAAGACCCTGATCCACATGCTCCAACGCGAACTCACCTAGTCTCGGTCTACCGTGGGAGTCGTGGAGAGTACGAACGCGCTCGGCGACTACCTCCGGGCCCGGCGGGAGCAGGTCCGGCCGGAGGAGGTCGGGATTCGGAGCAGCGGGCTGCGCCGCGTGCCCGGGCTGCGGCGTGAAGAGGTGGCGATGCTGGCCGGCATCAGCTCCGACTACTACCTCCGCCTCGAACAGGGGCGGGACCGGAACCCGTCGGTGCAGGTCCTCGAGGCGCTCGCCGAGGTACTGCGGTTGGACGCGGACGCCACCGAGTACCTCCTGACGCTGGCGCAGGAACGCGCCCACGTGCCGGTGCGGTCGCGAGCGCGCACTGAACAGGCGCCGGACAGCATCGTCGAGTTGATCAGCGGCTGGCCGAACAACCCGGCGTACGTGCAGAACAAGTACACCGACGTCCTCGCGGCCAATCCACTGTGCTCCGCGCTGTCGCCGAACTACGCGGTCGGGGTGAACATGCTGACCGCCCTGCTGCTCGACCCGCGGGAGCGCGATCTGCGCCGGGACTGGGACGACCTCACCGAGGAAGGCGTCGCGATCCTGCGCAGCGAGCTCGGCCCGAACGTCGACGACCCGCGGCTGAAGGAACTGGTCGGCGATCTCTCGGTCCGCAGCGAGCGCTTCCGGCAGTTGTGGGCCCGGCACGAGGTGCGTCCGCGACGCGGCCGGCTGAGCCAGTTGACCCACCCGGAGGTCGGTGAGCTCGACCTCCGGTCGGACAAGCTGACGATTGGTGACACCGACAACATGACGCTGGTCGTCTTCCACGCCGTCCCCGGTACGCGTGCCGCGGAGTCGCTCGCCCTGCTCGGGAGCCTCGTCGCAGCCCCCGAAGCCGCAGCACGCGAAGTCACAGGTCCCGAAGTCGCGGCGCCCGACGACGCGTCCGAGCTGCACATCAGGCCCACCGAGCGTAAGCCCGAATGATCTGCGGGTACGCCGCGAACGCCGTCCCGGTGTGATCGACAGCCCCCATCGAGTGAACGGTGACGTCCGCCCCGCGAGCCCGGAGACCGGCGGCGCACGAGTCGGTGTTCGAAGCCACCACGTCGGTGTCCTTGGTCCCGCTGTAGAGGTGCACTGGGACGCGCGGCGTCCAGTCCTGGCAGACCTGGTCGGCCGCCTGCAGCGCCCGGAGAAACCGCCCGGTCGGATGCTGCAGCTTCGCGACGAACTCGGGCGTGAACAGCTTCTCCGGCGAGTCCGGCAGCCCGGCCACGATCTCCTCGTAGCTGTGCGAGCCGTCGAAAAGCCCCTCCACGGTCGCCGCGTACGGCGCCCGGAACGCCTCGCGCGGATCGCCGTACAACCCGACCGTGCGGTTCCACGCGGTCACGAAGTACCCGAGGTAGAAGGTCGCGGTGGCGGGCAGCACCCCGCCGTCGAAGGCCGCCGGGAACTCCTCGCCGAGCAGGTCGTACGGTCCCGCGACGGCGCGGATCTCACCGAGCCGGAACGAGCCGACCTCGCCACGGCTGAGCGCGCGGCCGAACGCGATCGACGCGCGACCGCCTTGGGAGAACCCGGTGACCAGCACGTCCCGCTTCAACGCGACGCCGTGTTGGGCCGCGAACGTCCGCGCCGCGAGCAGCAGGTCGGCCGACGCCGTGGTCTCGGTCTTCGTGTCGATGTACGGATGCTGCCCCGTCCCGAACCCCAGCCCGAGGTAGTCCGGCGCGACACCGACCAGACCCTGCCCGGCGAACAGCGCGGTGACCAGCCGGTCCGTCGACGTGGGGTCGACGGACGCGGCATCCGCCTTGGTCGCGCTCGTCCCGTGCAGGTACTCCGCGACGGTGAGCGCGCCGCGCCGCCCGTCCGGCAGCACCACGATCCCGCTGGCGGTCGTCGGCCGCCCGTCGTGATCAACCGTCCGATAGATCAAGCGGTACGCCGTGACGCCGTACGACGACTGTGGCACACCCGGGAAGTCAGCGGCGGCCGCATCCAGTTGGGCCGCGGTCAGGTGTGCGACCGGCACCGCTGAGACCAGCGCACCACGCGGCGCACGCACGCTCGACACGGCGGACTCGGACAGTGTCGGGTGGTGCACGGCCGCGACCGCGGACACCGGGAACGTGAGCAGCGCAGCGGTCGCGAGGGTGGCGGCGACGGTTTTCGTCAGGCGAGAAGTCATACCCCAACCCAACCTCCGCCGAGGCCCGCACAGAATGGTGCGAACCCCCGAACCCGAGTGGGGTTTTCCCTACCCCAGCAGGCTGTTGTACAGCTCGACGGTGCGGTTCGCGACCGCGTCCCAGCCGAACTGGGAGACGGCGCGCTCGCGGCCGGCCTTGCCCATCGCCGCGGCCTTCGCCGGGTCGTCGACCAACGCGTTGATGCCGTCGGCCAGGCCGCGCTCGAACGTCTCGGTGTCGTTCTCGTCGTACGGGACCAGGGTGCCGGTCACGCCGTCGTCGACGACCTCAGGGATGCCGCCGACCGCGCTCGCCACGACGGCGGTCTCGCAGGCCATCGCCTCCAGGTTCACGATGCCGAGCGGCTCGTAGACCGACGGGCAGCAGAACGCCAGCGCGTGCGTCAGCACCTGCCGGACCTCCTGGCGCGGCAGCATCTCGGAGACCACGAACACGCCGTCCCGAGCCTGCCGGAGATCGTCGATCAGCGCGTCCGTCTCGGCCTTCAGCTCGACCGTGTCGGCGGCACCGGCGAGCAGCACGAGCTGCACCGACGGGTCCAGCCGCAGCCCGGCACGCAGCAGGTGCGGGACGCCCTTCTGCCGCGTGATCCGGCCGACGAACGTCACGTACGGGCGACTCAGGTCCACCCCGAGCCGCTCGAGCACGTGCGTCGACGGGTCCGGGTGGTAGAAGTCCGCGTCGATCCCGTTCGAGATCACGTGCACCTTGGCCGGGTCGATCGACGGGTAGCACTCGAGTACGTCGGTACGCATCCCGCGACTCACCGCCACCACCGCGTCGGCCGCCTCGTACGCCGTCTGCTCGGCCCAGCTCGACAGTCGGTAGCCACCGCCGAGCTGCTCGGCCTTCCACGGCCGGCGCGGCTCGAGTGAGTGCGCGGTCACCACGTGCGGGACGTCGTACAGCAGCTTGGCCCAGTGGCCGGCCATGTTCGCGTACCAGGTGTGCGAGTGCACGAGCTTCGCGTCGCCCACCGCGGCGGTCATCGTCAGGTCGGTGGACAGGATGCGCAGCGCCGCGTTCGCGGCCGGCATCCGTGGGTCGTCCTCGGAGTGCGCGGTCGCGCCCTGCCGGGGCTCGCCCATGCAGTGCACGTCCACGTCGAGCAGCCGGCGCAGCTCGCGGACCAGGAAGTCCACGTGCACCCCCGCGCCGCCGTACACGTCCGGAGGAAACTCACGCGTCAGAATGGCGACCTTCATACCGCCCGACGATAGGTCATCAATCGACGGCTGTCGGCACCCAGAAGCGGAGCTTTCCGTGTCTTTCGTCTTCCAATTCGCCGCCGGCCGCTTCGATCACCTTGCGCGATGCGACGTTGTCGACGTCGCAGGTGACCAGTGCGAGGTCGATTCCGAGAACGGCGGTGATCGGAAGTGACTGGACGAGCATCTGCGTCGCGTACCCGCGGCGGCGCGCCGACGGACGGACGCAGTACCCGATGTGGCCGCCGACCTCGTGGAGCGCCGGCGTGAGGTCGTGGCGGATCGACAGTCGGCCCAGGAACTCGACGCCGTCCACGAACCACAGCACGGTCTGGTGCACGACGCCGGGCAGCAGCTCGGTCTCCGGCTCCGCCTCGGTCCGGATCGCCGCCACCAGCCGGGCGAACTCGGCCGGGTCCGCGGCCTGCCGCCGGCTCCACTCCTCCTCGTCGGCGGTGATCGTGCGGGCACCCATCCAGCGCTCGAAATGCGGACCCAGCTCGTCCCAGGCGGCGAGGAACGACCGGTGAACGGCAGTGGTCGGAACGACGAGCATCGGCATCTTTCCAGTGTCGCGACACTCGCAAGCGCTTATGCCTGGGGGTTGTCGGAGCTAAGGTGCGGACATGGCAAAGGCGCCCAGAGTTCTCGGAATTGTGCTGGCCGGTGGCGAGGGCAAGCGGTTGATGCCGCTGACGGCGGACCGGGCCAAACCGGCCGTGCCGTTCGGCGGCAGTTATCGCCTGATCGACTTCGTGCTGTCCAACCTGGTCAACGCCGGATACCGGAACCTCTGCGTGCTCACGCAGTACAAGTCGCACTCCCTTGACAGACACGTCACGCTGACCTGGCGGATGTCGACGTTCCTCGGCAACTACGTGACCTGTGTGCCGGCCCAGCAGCGGCTCGGCCCGCAGTGGTACCAGGGCAGCGCGGACGCGATCTACCAGTCGATGAACCTGATCAACGATGCCGACCCGGAGTACATCGTGGTCTTCGGCGCCGATCACGTGTACCGGATGGACGCGTCGCAGATGGTGGCCGCGCACATCGAGCGCGGCAGCGGCGTGACCGTGGCGGGCATCCGGGTGCCGCGGGTGGAGGCGACCGAGTTCGGCGTGATCAAGACCGCCGCCGACGGGCACACCATCGAGGAGTTCCTGGAGAAGCCGGCCGACCCGCCGGGGCTGCCGGACTCCCCGGACGAGACGTTCGCCTCGATGGGCAACTACGTGTTCTCCCGCGACGTCCTGGTCGACGCGCTCCGCCGGGACGCCGCGAACCCGGCCTCCCGGCACGACATGGGCGGCGACATCGTCCCGATGCTCGTTGCCGACGGCAAGGCCGGCGTCTACGACTTCAAGGACAACGACCTGCCCGGCGCCCTGGACCGAGACCGCTCGTACTGGCGCGACGTCGGATCGCTGGACTCGTACCACGAGGCGCACATGGACCTGGTCTCGATCCAGCCGGTGTTCAACCTGTACAACTCGGACTGGCCGATCTTCACCTCGCACCCGCAGCTGCCCGGCGCGAAGTTCACCGACAACGCGACCGTCGGCGAGTCGATCGTCTGCCAGGGCTCGATCGTGTCCGGCGCGACCGTCGACCACTCGGTGATCGGGTCGAACGTGATCGTCAGCGCCGGCGCCCGGATCGAGTACTCGGTGATCATGGACAACTGCAAGATCGGCAAGAACGCGGTGCTGAAGAACGTCATCCTGGACAAGAACATCGTGGTCCCGGACGGCGTCGAGATCGGGGTTGACGCCGACCACGACCGGGAACGCGGGTTCACCGTGTCCAAGGGCGGCGTGACGGTGCTCGGGAAGGGGCAGCCCATCGATCCCGCCAAGCCCGCCGATTCCGCCAAGCCGGCCGAGACGGTACAGCCCAAGGACTCCGACGAGGTCGCCGGGGCGTGATGACGGAGGCTCTGTCCGAGCAAGGAGCCCTGGAACTCGACATCGCCGACCCGGGGCACCGCGAGCTGTTCGACGTACCGCCGGCGCAGGGTGGGAGCTATCCCGAGGTGGCGTACTTCGCCGGCAACTCGCTCGGTCTGCGCCCGAAGGCGACCCGCGACGAGCTGCTCGCGGACCTGGACGCGTGGGCGGCGCTCGGCGTCGAGGGCCATCTCGACGCGGACCGGCCGTGGCTGCCGTACCACGAGCTGTTGACCGGCGCCGCGTCCCGCCTGGTCGGGGCGCTGCCGAGCGAGACCGTCGTGATGAACACGCTGACGGTCAACCTGCATCTGCTGATGGTGTCGTTCTACCGGCCGACGCGGTCCCGGCACCGGATCGTCATCGAGGACTCGGCGTTCCCGTCGGACAGTTACGCCGTACGGTCGCAGGTCCGGTTCCACGGGTACGACGCGGAGGATGCGGTGATCCGATTGCGTCCACGACCGGGTGAGGACAGTCTGCGGACGGCGGATGTCGTGGAGCAGCTCGGTGGTGATGTGGCGCTCGTCCTGCTCGGCGGGGTGAACTACCTGACCGGTGAGTTGTTGGACATCCCGATGATCACCAGGGCCGGTCACGCGGCCGGTGCGGTCGTCGGGTGGGACCTCGCGCATGCGGCCGGAAACGTGCCGCTGGCGTTGCACGATTGGGACGTGGACTTCGCCGCATGGTGCTCGTACAAGTACCTGAACTCCGGACCGGGAGCGATCGCCGGCGCCTTCGTACACGAGCGGCACCTCGGCGGTGACCTGCCGCGGTTCGAGGGCTGGTGGAGCACCGAGGCGGCGACCCGGTTCGAGATGAAGCCCGAGGCGCGGCCGCCGGCGACCGCGGACGCGTGGCAGGTGTCGAACCCGCCGATCTTCGCGATGAGCCCGGTCCGCACGTCGCTGGACATCTTCGACAAGATCGGCATCGAGGTACTGCGGGAGCGGAGCGTGCGGTTGACGGCGTACTTGGAGAAACTGTTGGCGACCGGGCCGTCCCCGGTGATCACGCCGACGGATCCGGCGCGACGTGGCGCCCAGCTCTCCCTGCGTGTTCACGGCCTGCGCGCCGGTGAGCTGTCGCGGCGCCTGCGGTTCGAGTACGGCGTGATCGCGGACGCGCGGGAGCCCGACGTACTGCGATTGGCGCCGGTGCCGTTGTACTCGTCGTACCACGACTGTTGGCGGGCCGCGGCTGCGTTGACCGAGGTGATGGCATGAGAGTCGCGATCGTCGGGGCCGGACTGACCGGTTCGCTGCTCGCGTGTTTCCTCGCGCGGCGCGGTCTGTCGGTCACGTTGTACGAACGGCGCGCCGATCCGCGGCTCGGCGAGGCCGAACGCGGCCGGTCGATCAACCTGGCGATCTCCGAGCGTGGGCTGGACGCGCTACGGCGGATCGAACTGGTCGACCAGGTGATGGCGGACGCGCTGCCGATGAAGGGCCGGATGATCCACCCGGTGACGGGACCGCTGGACTTCCAGGCGTACTCCGCGTCGGGGGAGCGCGCGATCAACTCGATCAGCCGCGGCGCACTGAACAACGCGCTGCTGTCGGCGGCGTCGGCCGCGCCCGGCGTGACGGTGGAGTTCGAGCATCGCCTGGTGGAGCTGGACTCGCAGGCCGGTCGGATGGTGTTCGCGACGCCGTCCGGCAAGGTGTCGGTCAGCGCGGACATCGTCCTCGGCGCCGACGGTGCCGGGTCCGCGGTCCGCGAGCAATTGCTTGCCGAGGGCATCGTCGCGGAACACGTCGACTTCCTCGACTACGGCTACAAGGAACTGTCGATCCCGGCCGCCGCCGACGGTGACTTCGCGCTCGACCCCGGCGCGCTGCACATCTGGCCGCGCGGTACGTCGATGATGATCGCCCTCCCGAATCCGGACCACTCGTTCACCTGCACGCTGTTCTGGCCGGCCGGCTCGTTCGACGCGCTGACCTCGGCCGCCGGGATCGAGGACCACTTCCGGGTGAACTACCCCGATCTGTTGCCGCTGGCACCGAACCTGGTCGACGACTACCTGAACAATCCCGTCGGCGTGCTCGGGACCGTGCACACCCTGCCCTGGCAGGCCCACGGGCGGACCGCGTTGGTCGGCGACGCGGCGCACGCGATCGTGCCGTTCTACGGCCAGGGTGCGAACTGTGCGTTCGAGGACGTCGTCGAGCTGGATCGCTGCCTGGACGACACCGGCGGCTCCTGGGCGCGGGCGCTGCCGCTGTTCGAGACGCGCCGCCGCGAGAACACCGAGGCGATCGCCGAGATGGCGCTGGCGAACTTCGTCGAGATGCGGGACAAGGTCGCGTCGCCCGTCTTCCGGCTGCAGAAACAGGTGGAGCACGCGCTCGAGCGGGCGCTTCCGGGGCGCTACGTGTCCCGGTACGAGCTGGTGTCGTTCTCCACCACGCCGTACGCCGAGGTCCAACGCCGAGTCCGCCGCCAGCACCAGCTCCTGGGCGCGGGCGTGGTCGCAGTGGCTGCGAGCCTGCTAGGCATAGCCCGTCGACGGACACGCGGATGACCGGCCTGTGGTCGCCTGAGTTGCTGACTGGACAGCCTCGGTCGGTCGGGGTGTTGCGGCACTTTGTCGGCGGTGCGTTCGTGGAGAGTACGGCGCGGTTCGCGAAGGTGTCGCCGGTGACCGGGGAGCAGATCTTCGACGTCTGTGAGGCCGACGAGGCGACCGTGGACGCGGCGGTGGCGGCCGCTCGGGCGGCGTTGCGCGGGCCGTGGGGACGGATGAGCGAGCAAGACCGGGCCGCGGTACTGCGCCGGGTCGCGGACGGGCTCGAGCGACGGTTCGAGGACCTGGTGGCGGCCGAGGTCGGTGACACCGGGAAGTCGATCAGCCAGGCGCGGACGCTGGACATCCCGCGCGGCGCGGCGAACTTCCGGGCGTTCGCGGACTTCGCCACCACGGTGCCGACCGAGTCCTACACAACTGTCCTTCCCGACGGGCGGCGGGCGCTGAACTACGCCGTACGGAAACCGGTCGGTGTGGTCGCGATCGTCGTCCCGTGGAACCTGCCGTTACTGCTGCTGACCTGGAAGGTGGCGCCGGCGCTTGCCTGTGGCAACACGGTGGTCGTGAAGCCGTCCGAGGAGACGCCGTCGTCGGCGACCGTACTCGCCGAGGTGATGGCAGAGGCCGGCGTACCGGACGGTGTCTTCAACCTGGTGCACGGTTTCGGGCCGTCGTCGGCGGGGGAGTACCTGACCCGGCATCCCGGAGTCGACGCGATCACGTTCACCGGCGAGTCCGCCACCGGTACGGCGATCGCGAAGGTGGCCGCCGATCGGGTGAAGGCGGTGTCCTTCGAGCTGGGTGGGAAGAACGCGGGCCTGATCTTCGCCGACGCCTCACTGGACGACGCGGTCGAGGGCTCGGTGCGGTCCGTCTTCACCAACGGCGGCCAGGTGTGCTTGTGCACCGAACGCCTTTACGTGCAACGGCCGGTGTTCGACGAGTTCTGCACACGCTTGGCGCAACGCGCTTCCGAGCTCACGTACGGCTGGCCGTCCGACGAGGCCACGATGAACATGCCGCTGATCTCCAAACAACACCGCGACAAAGTCCTGTCGTACTACGATCTCGCGCGCTCCGAAGGTGCCGAGGTGCTGACCGGTGGCGGCGTACCGGCCTTCGGTGATGCCCGCGACGGCGGTTGCTACGTGCAACCAACGGTGGTCACCGGGCTGCCCGCCGACGCCCGCACCAACCGCGAGGAGATCTTTGGCCCGATCTGCCACATCGCCCCGTTCGACACCGAGGACGAGGCGTACGCGCTCGCCAACGACAGCGACTACGGCCTCGCGGCGACGGTGTGGACCCGCGACGTCGGCCGCGCCCACCGAGCCGGCGCCGCCCTCGACGTCGGCCTCTGCTGGGTCAACACCTGGTTCCTCCGCGACCTCCGCACCCCGTTCGGCGGCGTCAAACTCTCCGGAATAGGCCGCGAAGGCGGCCGCCACTCCCTCGACTTCTACACCGAATCCACCAACGTCTGCGTAGAGCTGACCTGATCAACCCATCGGGTCGATCGTGGCCCGGTACTCGGCCAGCAGACCCGAACACTCGGCCACCGCGTCCGCACCGATGATCGTCCCGAGCTCGGTCAGGTCGTCGGCCGTCTCCCGGACGTCATCGCCGAACGGCTTGGCCCGGAGCAACTCCACGAGCAGCTCCCGCGCACCCGTCTGATCCCCGAGCGCGATCAGGTACACCACGCGGTTGAGTACGCCGGGAAGCTCGGAATCCTGGACCTGGATCGCGGACCGCAGCAGCTCCTGGGCTTCGGCCTCCCGACCCTGCCGGCGGTAGATGAGCGCGCGCCGGTACAGCGACCAGCTGCGCGTCGGGTCGAGCTGTAAGACCCGCTCGAAGGCCGCCAGCGCCGCCGTATCGTCGCCGAGAGCCTGATGCACCTCACCCTTGGAGTTCCAGGCCCAGGTGTTGTCCGGCTCCCCGTCGATGACGCGGGTGAAGTCGGACAGAGCTTCCGCGTGGTCGCCGATGCGGTGCAGGAACCGGCCCCGCTCGATCCGGAAGTCGGCCTCCTCCGGTGCCAGGTCGACCGCGCGGTCGTGGTCGAGGCGTGCGGCCGATAGGTCGCCCAGATGTTCCTGTACTTCCGCACGCCGGGAGATTGCCCAGGCGTAGTCGGGATCGATCGCCACCGCACGGCTCAGGTCATCGAGCGCGCGCCGGTACCTGCCCTGCTCGAGTTGTACGTCGCCGCGCTCCGCCAGCGCCCAGTCGTCCTCAGGATCGAGCTCGACGGCCCGGTCCAGGTCCGCGAGGGTGGCGGAGACGTTGTCGTTCAGCCGATGGACCTCAGCGCGGCGCCCGTACGCGTACTCCAAGGCCGGCTCGAGCTCGATGGCCTGGTCGAGATCGCGCAATGCCTCGGTCAGCCGGCCTTCCCGCCACAGGAGGTCGCCACGCCGGGCCAGCACGTAGGCGTTCTGCGGATTGATCGAGAGCACGGCGGAGAGGTCTGCCTGCGCTTCGGCGAGTGCGTCGTCGTCGAGGTGGATCAGGGCCCGGACGAACAGCGCCCAGGCGGAGTCCGGCTCGATGGCCAGCGCTCGGTTCACGTCGGCCAGCGCGTCAGAAGTCCGATTCAGCGATCGTAGGACGGATGCGCGGGCGGTCAGGGCCCAGGTGTACTGCGGCTCGAGTTCGAGGGAGCGGTCGAGATCGGCCAGGGCCTCCGGATGGCGGTCCTGCGCGTACCAGGCGTCGCCTCGGTAGGCGAAGTACGCTGCGTCGTCCGGGGCCAGGACCAGCGCCTGGTCGTAGTCCGCGACCGCGTCGGCGAAGCGGCCCATCGCTTGCTTGATCGACGCGCGGGTCGCGAAGTACAGGGCGTCGGCCGGATCGATCTCCAGGGCCCGATCGATGTCGGCGAGGGCAGCCTCGTACTGCCCGAGGGTCTGGTGGACGTCGCTGCGGGTGCTGAACGCCCACTCGTAGCGCGGGCGGAGCTCGATGGCCCGGGTCAGGTCGGCCAGAGCTTGCTCGTGGTTGCCCAACTGGAAGTGCGCGAAGCCACGCCAGCCGATGATCCAGTGCCGGTCCGGAGCCATCGACGCCGCTTTGTCGAGATCCCGGAGCGAGCTCTCGAAGTCTCCGAGACGTTCGTGGACCTGGCTGCGTTCGGCCAGGGCCAAGCCCCGGTGCGCCTCGTCCAGCGAGGCGTCCGCGGCGAGGCTGGACAGCAGCAGCATCTCCTCGTCTGCGCCGCTTTGCAGCCAGGTCGCGAGCTGTTCGCCGCGAGCTTGGATCTCTGGCAGGTCGGTGTCCCGGCCCGCCTGCTCGATCATCCGCGCCCATTTCGCCGCGGTGTCCGAGGTTCGCCCGTACCCCTCGATCAAGGTCGACAGCGCGGACGGCAGCGCCGGCGTGCCCGTCGCGCACAGGTAGTGGTACGACTCCTCCAGCTTCAGTTCCCGCCAGCGGCTGTCGTTCCACTCCTCGGCAGTCGGTACGCCGAGCTCGCCGCGCCGGGTCTCGTAGTGCGCGGCCAGCGCGTGCTGCCGGGTGGTCCACTCGTTCGGCGCTTCCCGGCGGAGCGAGCGCAGCATGGGACCACGGACGACGTCGTGGTACCGGTAGCCGTCGGTGTGATTGACCACGAACGGCAGCCGGCGAAGCCAGTCGAAGTCATCAGCTGTACCGCCGGCCACGGTGAGGACCTCGCGATCCAGGCGCCGGGGCAGCGCGCCGGACACCGCGGCCGCTCGCCGGTCCCGATCCGGTTCCCACTTCAGGAAGCGATCGACCGCGGTCTCGCTCGGGTCGCCCAGCTCGGTCGTGCCCCGGGCGGCCGACGACTCGGCCAGGGTGGCGACGAGGACCGGCAATCCGCCGGACAGCTTGAGGATCACGTCCACGGTGGGGGTGTCGTCGATACCGCGGGTCGCCAGCAGGTGGCGCGACTCGGTCGCGGTGAACACCTCGAGCTCGACGTCGGTCCGGATGCCCAGGTAGTCGGCCCACAGGTTGGCGTCCAGCGGCCGCTGGCCGGCGATCGAGATCACCAGGTTCGGTGGCAGGCCGCCGTGCCGGCCCTCCAGCAACTCCAGCAGCCAGTCGTTCAGGAACTGGCCGGTCCGCTCGAACGTGTCGACGAACAAGGCGATCGGGCGCTGCCGGCCGATCGACTGCAGGTCCTCGGCGAAGGCCGCGGTGAGGACGTCGACCGGTGCCAGCAGCAGCTCGATGTCCTGGTGCCTGGCGAACCGGCGAGCCAGGAACGCGCGCGCCTGGTCGGCCTGCAGCGCGGCCTCGTTCTTGTCGATCTCACCCGTGAAGGCACCGACCACCGGGATCCCTTCGGCCGCCCGCAGACCGATCCGGACCGCCGACCTGGTCAGCAGCGACGAGATGCCCGAAGGCGCTCCAGGGTCGGAGTCCACCGTGTGCCGGTGCTTGCGGTACTGCGTCAGCTTGCCGGTGAACGCCTCGCACTCGGCTCCCTCCGCGGCCAGGCTGCGCGCGAGCATCTCGATCGCGGACGGGATGTCCAGCGCGGCCTCGTCGACGTACCCGGTGGCGTGTCCCTGGCGTACGGCGACCCGTTGCCACTGTCGCACCAGGGTTGTCTTGCCGATGCCGGCGTCGCCGTACAGGGTGAAGATGAAGCGACGGCGTGGATCGTCCGGCGGGAGAGCCAGGTTCTGCTCGAACTGGCGGAGCGGCTCGGTGCGCCCGACGAACGCTCCAGCCTGCCTCTTGCGAATCATGTCCTGCAGAGACACGCCCTTGTCGGTCACCCTCAGCCCCGGCCTTCCGTCTCCGATTCGCGAGCGTTCGATGATAGCGAGCCGGGCGCGGCGCGCGGTAGGTACTTGGCGGGTCGCGGCCCGTGCGGCAAGGTGATTGCGTGGCTGACGCGAAGGTGGTGCCAGGGAAGGCGAGCCCGCGGGGGCGGTATCCGCATGTGAAGGTGGCCGGTGGGTTCGCGTTCGTGTCGGGGACGTCGAGCCGGCGGGCGGACAACTCGATCGCGGGGGCCTCGGTGGATCCGCTCGGGACGGTGGAGCTGGACATCCGGGTGCAGACGCGGGCGGTGCTGGAGAACATCCGGGACGTCCTCGCCGCGGTCGGTGCCGGGCTCGAGGATCTGGTCAGCGTCACGACGTACCTGGTGTCGATGAACGACTTCGGCGGGTACAACGAGGTGTACGGCGAGTTCTTCGACGAGAACGGGCCGGCGCGAACGACTGTCGCAGTACATCAGCTGCCGCATCCCCAGCTGCTGATCGAAATATCTGCCGTAGCGGCGATCCCGCAAAGGAGCTAGTGATGGCGAATCTGGAGTCGACGAACTTCCCGGAGTGGATCGAGGAGAACAAGCACCTGCTGAAGCCGCCGGTCGGCAACAAGCAGATGTTCCCGACCGGGGACGACTTCATCACGATGGTGGTCGGCGGGCCGAACCAGCGCACCGACTTCCACGTCGACCCGTACGAGGAGTTCTTCTACCAGATCTCGGGTGAGCTCCGGGTCAACGTGATGACCGACGACGGTCCCGCGACCGTCGCGGTGAATGCCGGCGAGATGTGGGTCCTGCCGCGAAACATGCCGCACTCCCCGCAACGCGGACCGGAGTCGATCGGCCTGGTGATCGAACGCGTCCGCGAACCCGGCGTCCTGGAGAAGTTCCGCTGGTACTGCGCCAACTGCAACGGGATCGTCCACGAGGTCGAGCTGCAGGTGACCGATATCGTCGCCGACCTGCCACCGGTGTTCACCGCGTTCTACGAGAGCGAGGACGCGCGTACCTGCCCGAACTGCGGCACGGTGCATCCGGGTAAATGACCGTCGACGTCCATACCCACCTGGTGCCGAAGGGCTGGCCGGATCTCGCGGCGGCCTGCGGCGGCGACGGCTGGCCGTGGCTGCGGATCGACTCCGAGCGGGCCGCGATGATCATGATCGGCTCGACGGAGTTCCGCCCGATCGGACCGCAGGCCTGGGATCCGGCCGTCCGGCGCGCGGACATGGATGCCGACGGCATCGATCTGCAGGTGGTGTCGCCGACCCCGGTGTTCTTCGGGTACGAGCGGCCCGCCGACCAGGCCGTCAAGCTTGCGCGGATCTTCAACGACCTGACCCTGGAGACACTCGCCGGCGACGACCGGTTCGTGCCGTTCTGCCAGGTGCCGCTGCAGGATCCGGACCTCGCCTGCGCCGAGCTGGACCGCTGCCGCGCCGCCGGTCACGCCGGCGTCGAGATCGGCAACCACGTCGGCGACAAGGACCTCGACGACGCCGGGATCGTTGCCTTCCTCAAGCATTGCGCGGAGACCGGGACACCGGTGCTGGTGCATCCGTGGGACATGCCGGGCGGTCCGCGGCTGGACCGGTGGATGGCGCGCTGGCTGACCGGGATGCCGGCCGAGACGCATCTGTCGTTGCTGGCGATGATCCTCGGCGGGGCGTTCGACCAGTTGCCGCCGTACCTGCGGATCTGTTTCGCCCACGGGGGCGGGAGTTTCGCGTTCTGGCTGGGGCGACTCGAGAACGCCTGGCACCGGCGCGGAGACATCGTGCGCGGTTGCTCGCAGCATCCACCGGCGACGTACCTGGACCGGATCCTGGTCGACACGGTGGTGTTCGAATCAGCGCCTTTGCGGCTACTTGTCGATACCTTGGGGGAAGACCGCGTTCTGGTCGGCAGTGACTATCCCTATCCACTGGGTGAGCGGCCGGTCGGGGAAGTAGTACGGAAGGCCGGCTTCCTGACCGCGGAGCAACAGCACAAGCTGCTGACGGCGAACGCCCTGCGCTATCTCGGGAGGTCTGGATGAGTGAGGACCGGTCGGTACTGTCGCGCACTGCGCGTGAGCCCGATGAGGAGCTCAAGTACGGCGACCACGCGGACCAGGTGATCGACCACTGGCACGCGAAGGAGTACCGGCCGACCGTGGTGTTCCTGCACGGCGGTTTCTGGCGGCCGAAGACCGACCGGATGCACGCCCGGTCGCTCGGTGCGGCCCTGTCGGACCTGGGGTGGTCCGTGCTGTCGCTGGAGTACCGCCGCGAGCCCGGCGACCCGGACGCGACCACCACAGACATCCGTACGGCGCTCGACGCACTCCCGGATCTCGTGGACGTCCACGCGGGCTATGTGCTGATGGGCCACTCCGCAGGCGGTCAACTCGCGTTGTGGGCCGCGTCGACGCTCAACCCGGTCCAGCTGCGCGGTGTGGTCGCTTTGGCCCCCTTAGCCGACCTGTTGCTGGCTGACCAGCAGCGTCTCGGCGACGGCGCTGTACAGGCCTTCATCGGCGGCGGCGTGCGCAACGACCTCGACCCGGCGCACCTCCCGGCCTCCATCGCACCGGTAACGCTCATCCACGGCGTCAACGACACCGTCGTCCCGCTCAGCGTCACCGAGTCCTACTTCAGCGCCCACCCCACGGCCCACTTCCACCGCGTGGACCACTGCGGCCACTACGAACTCATCGACCCCATGACCGACCCCTGGCACGTAGTAACCACCGAACTGACCCGCCTCACGTCCTAGGCGTCATCCTCATCCGGGATGCGCCGCCAGACGGCGCCGCGTCCCGTCCCCTCAGGACTGACCTTCTGCTCGGTCTTGAGCTCCTCGAGGACAAGACGGATCGTCTGGTCGCTGATCCCGGGCAGACCGACAAACGTACTAAACGCTGCTCATCTTAGTAGGTTTGTATCTTTTGTTGGTTCGTTTCTCTTGCTCGTCCGCCACTCTCGGTGGCGGTTCGGCACGCTCCGTGCTGCTACTGCAGGCGCTTGGCGGCGGTGAGGAGGCCTTCGGAGGTGGGGAGGAGGGCGGAGACCAGGTCGTCGTCCTCGCGGACGGCGCGGACCAGGTCGCGCAGTGCCATCGTGTCGGCGTCGCGGCGGGCCGGGTCGGCGACACGGCCGCCGGTGAGGATGCCGGCGAACGCGACGACGCCGCCGGGGCGCAGCAGCCGCAGTGCCTCGTGCAGGTACGCCGTGTTCTCGCGCCGGTCGGCGTCGCAGAACACCAGGTCGTAGTGGCCGTCGGTGAGCCGGGTCACCACGTCCAGCCCGGCACCCGCGATCAGGCGGAACCGGTTCGACGCGACGCCGGCGTCGAGGAACGTCTTACGGGCCAGGCGCTGGTTCTCCGCGTCGATGTCGACCGTGGTGAGCGTGCCGTCGGGGCGCATCCCGCGCAGCAGGGCGAGGCCGGAGACGCCGGTCCCGGTGCCGATCTCGACGACTGCCTTGGCGCCGGCGCCGGCAGCGAGCAGGCTCAGCGCGGCGGACGTGCCCGGGCCGATCGGGGCGACACCGCTGTCCGCGGCGCTCGCCCGCGCACCGGTGACGACTTCGTCCTCACCGGTGTAGTCCTCGGCGTACGCCCAGGACGTCGGGTCGATGCCGGTGGCGATGGCGTTCTCCCAATGGTCGGCGGAGTGTTCTGCGGCTGCGGTACCCATGCTGATCCGAAGCCTAGCGGTTGGAAGTCCGCTTTCCGTGCTGCACGCGCTGAGACTGCGCACTCTTGCTCATAACGACCTTGACGCAATCAGATATGATCGTCTTCAGTGGACATGACTCACCTGGTGAGGGAGGTGTGCGGTGCCTTTTGGGGAATTTGGGGGGTCAGGCGCGGATGACGTCGATCCCGGCTTCGCGGAAGACCGTCAGCTGGGAGTCGTCGGCCTGGGCGTCGGTGACGAGCGTGTCGATCTCGCTGAGCTCGCAGATCCGGGCGAAGGCGCGCTGCCCGAGCTTCGAGGAGTCGGCCACCACGACCACCTTCGCGGCCCGGCTGACGATCAGCTGGTTGATGTTCGCCTCGCCCTCGTGATGGGCGGTGGCGCCGGTCTCGTCGATCCCGTCGACGCCGATGAACGCGATGTCCAGCGACAGGTCGGACAGGATCCGGTGCGACAGCGGGCCGATCATCTCGTAGGACTGCGGCCGCGCCACACCACCGGTGAGCACCATCTTCACGTGCGGGCGGACGATCAGCTCGTTGGCGATGTTCAGCGCGTTCGTGACGAGCGTGAACGCCGGCTCACCGTGCTCCGCGGACAGCTCCGGGCGGGTCGCGAGTGTGCGCGCCACCTCCGAGATCGTCGTACCGCCGTTCATCCCGATCACCATGCCGCGCCGGACCAGCGTGGCCGCGGCCTGCGCGATCCGCTGCTTCTCGGACGCGAAACGCGCAGTCTTGTAGCGCAGCGGCAGGTCGTACGACACCGCGTTGGCGACCGCGCCGCCGCGGGTCCTGGTGAGGAGCTGCTGCTTGCCGAGATGGTCCAGGTCACGCCTGATCGTGGCCGCGGACACGTGCAACTGCTCGGCGAGCTCGTCGACGTCGATGGCGCCCTTCTCGGCCAGCGACTCGAGCAAGGTGTTGAGGCGTTCATAACGCTTCACCCGGGGCTCCTCCTTCACACAATCGGTCAGCCGGGTGGCGGCTGGTTGGCACCATTCGATCACGTTCGAGCAGTTTCGACCATGACAAGTGCGGAGACGACATGACCCAGACGCCATTCGTGAGCAGTGAGATCGCCACTCAGCCAGCGCTGTGGCGCCAGGTCTCGGACGGTTTCGCGCAGTACGGCGGTGCACTTCCGAAGGCCGGTCAGCGGGTCGCGGCCGTCGGCTGCGGCACCTCCTGGTTCATGGCGATGGCGTACGCCGCGTTGCGCGAGGACCTCGGCCAGGGCGAGACCGACGCGTTCGCCGGCTCGGAGTTCCCGGCCGGTCGCGCGTACGACGCGGTGGTCGTGATCAGCCGCTCCGGTACGACGACCGAAGTACTGGACCTGATCCGCGAGACCGACCTGCCGACGATCGCGATCACCGCCACCGCGGACTCGCCGATCGTCGAGCTGGCCGACCACACCATCCTGCTCGAGTTCGCCGACGAGCAGTCCGTCGTGCAGACCCGGTTCGCGACCACCACGCTGGCGCTGCTCCGCGCGTCGCTCGGTGAGGACCTCACGCAGGCCGCTGCGGACGCTCAGACCGCACTGACCATCGACGTCGACGAGCTCGCCAAGCTCGAGCAGGTCACGTACGTCGGCACGCGGTGGACCGTCGGCCTGGCCCACGAGGCCGCGCTCAAGCAGCGCGAGGCCGCGTCCGCGTGGACCGAGGCGTATCCGGCGATGGACTACCGGCACGGCCCGATCGCGATCGCGCAGCCGGGCCGTGGCGTCTGGATCTTCGGCCAGCCGCCGGCGGGCCTGCTCGACGACGTCACCGCGACCGGCGCGACGATCGTCCACCACGACCTCGACCCGATGGCGTCCCTCGTCGTCGCACAGCGCGTCGCCGTCGCCAAGTCCCTCGCGCTCGGCCTGAACCCGGATCAGCCCCGCAGCCTCTCCCGCTCGGTCATCCTCGACGACTGACCTTCCGCTGGCACGTCGCGCCCCCAGCGCGAGGGGATAACCCCTCGCGGTGGGGGTTCTCTGTTCGTACACCAGGGGAGAACCCTGCACACGAACGGATATCCGTCCGTGCGAGGCGAGGCGAGGCGAGGCGACGCGGGGCGGGGCGGGGTGAGGCGGGGCGGGGTGAGGCGGGGCGGGGTGAGGCGAGGCTGGGTGAGGCGAGGCGGGGCGGGCGGGGCGGGCTAGGTGGTTCGGTGGGTGGTGAGGTGGCCGGTGACGGCGGCGGTCATCAGGCCGAGGCCGACTATGAGCAGGGTTGAGTTGGTGCCTAGTGCGGGGACCAGGAGGCCGGCGGTGGCTTGGCCTACGGCTGAAGTGCCGACTCGGAGGCTGGCTGCGGTGGTGCTGACTCGGCCTTGGAGTGATCTGGGGCTGTACTGCTGGCGTGCCGCGAACATCGCCGGGAGCGTCGGGCCTTCCGCGAACCCGGCAACCACTGCGAGCACCAGCAGTACGGCGAACGACGGGGCGAGCGGCCATGTGGTGAGGACGAGGCCGTAAGCGGCGACCGACAGCATCACCACGTGTTCTGGACGTCGACGAGTTCGGACCAGCAACGCCGTCGTGACGCTGCCGAGCTCGACGGCCGTCCATAGGTACCCGGCGGCGGACTTCGGCAGGCCGAGCGAGGACATGTGCAGTGGCAGCGCGATCAGCAGGATGCCGGTGAAGCCCATCAGCAAGGTGGTTGTCACGGTCGAGGCGCGCAGCGGTGGCGTCCGGGCGAGGTGGCGGAGACCGCTGACGGTGGACGCCAGGAACGGTTCGCCGGAGGTGCCGACGGGTGGGAGTGCGGGGAGTCGGCTGATCGCGAGGATGCTGAGCGTTGCCGCGACCACGATCACCGCGACGGCTGCATCGACCGAGACACCGGCGGCGATGGTGGCCGCGGTCGCGGGGCCGGCGATCGCGGCGGCGCTGAAGCTGACGGACTCGAAGGAGTTGGCCCGCGCGAGTCGCTCCGGGCGGAACAGGCTCGGCAGCATGCTCGTGAACCCGCCGCTCACCATCGGCAACGTCGCACCGGCAACCGCTGCCAGCGCCGGTGTTATCCAGTGCGCGCTGTGACCGACCAAAGTCAGCAGACAGAGCATGACCACGCCGAGCACAGCCTGGTTGAGTGCGAGGGCGCTGCGGCGGTACGGCGTCCGGTCGAGCCAGGCGCCGAGGAGCGGGCCGGTGACGATCGCGGGGAACGCGTACGCCGCACCGGTGACGCCCGCGAGCGCCGGGTTGTCGGTGCGGTCGAGGACCAGCAGGACGAGCGTGAACGCGACCATCTCGTCGGCGAACCGGGCCAGCGTCGCCGCGAGGTAGTAACTGGGCACGCCGAACCTCCTGTAACGCAAAGCTGACTGTTACGCGTTACACTAACAAAGGCGTTACGGGAGGAGTCCAGTGGAAAATCAGTCCCCGGATCGGCAGCTCCGGCTGGCCGTCGACCTGGTCAACACGCGAACCCTCGATCCCGAGCAGCTCAGCACCCCGGCCGACCTGCGGAGGTTCCTGCTCGAGCACGGCGAGCCCGAGCCGGTGGCCGTCGACGCGGCCGATCTGGCCGCGGTGCGGATGGTCCGCGAGTGGCTGCGGCCGGTGTTCCACGGGGATCCGGGACAGGCGGCCCGCGTACTCAACGCAGTACTCGAGCGGCACGCCGTACGGCCTTATTTGTCGGATCACGACGGGACGCCGTGGCACCTGCATGTGGCGAAGCCGGGGGCGTCGTGGGCCGACTGGCTGGCGGCGACGAGTGCGCTCGGGCTGGCGAGTTTCGCGGCCGGCCACGGGTTCGAAGCCCTCGCGGTCTGTGCGGCGACGGACTGCGAGCGGGTCTTCGCGAACGCGGCGGAGAACCGGCCGCGCAGGTTCTGTACGCCGCGCTGCTCGAGCCGCACCCGCGTCGCGTCGTACCGGGCTCGACAGCGATAAGCACCGGGCCCGACAGCGATAACCACCGGGCCCCGGCGGCGGTAGCGACCGGGCTCGGCAGGAATAGCGAAACCAGTTTCGCCTGAGGTCTGGTATTTGCGAAAGCGCTTGCGCTACTCTGCGGAACGGTCGGCTTGCCGATCGCCATCCCCGCAGAGGAGTTCCGATGAAGAGGTTTGCAATCCGTTGTGCTGCAGGGCTTTCCGCGCCGCTTCTGCTGGCGGCCTGCTCCAGTGCGCCGTCCTCGGGCGGCGCCGCCGGTAGCGGAGCGAGTTCCGGAGGGCAGGTCGCGATCACGGTCGGTGACCGTCCGAGCAGTTCCGACCCGGCCAACCGGGCCACCTTCGACAAGCGGGTGGCCGACTTCCAGAAGGCCAACCCGGACATCAAGCTGAACCCGGTCGAGACCATCTGGGACGCGACGACGTTCCAGGCGCAGGCCGCCGGCGGCCAGCTGCCCGACGTACTGAACGTGCCGTTCACCGAGCCGCAGGGCATGATCGCCCGCAAGCAGGTCGCCGACCTGACCCAGGTGCTCAAGGACCAGGGTCTGATGGACAAGTTCAACCCGAACGTCCTGAAGATCGCCCAGGACAAGTCCGGCAGCGTGTTCGCGGTGCCGACCGCGGCGTACTCGGTCGGTCTGGTCTACAACCGGGACCTGTTCAAGAAGGCCGGTCTGGACCCGGACAAGCCGCCGGCGACCTGGGACGAGCTGCGCGCGGACGCGAAGCAGATCCCCCAGAAGACCGGTCAGCCCGGCTACGCGCAGATGACGACGAACAACACCGGCGGCTGGATGTTCACCACCCAGACGTACGCGTTCGGCGGGTCGATCGAGAACGAGGACGGCAGTAAGGCGACCTTCGACGACGCGCCGTCCAAGGCCGCGCTGCAGTTGCTGCACGACATGAAGTGGACCGACAAGTCGATGGGCCAGGCCGTGCTCTACGACATCAACGGGATCTCGAAAGCGTTCGCGGCCGGCAAGGTCGGGATGTTCATGGCCGCGCCGGACGCCTACCGCACGCTGGTGCAGCAGAACGGCCTGCCGTCGGCGGCGTTCGGGATCGGCCCGATGCCGCAGCAGGGCGGTGACCACGGCACCCTGAGCGGTGGCAGCGTCCAGATCGTCAGCCCGAACGCGACCGACGCCGAGAAGGTCGCGGCGATCAAGTGGATCAAGTTCAACTATCTGAACAAGTACGTGGACCAGGATGCCGCGGTGACGAGTGCGAAGGCCGGTGTGGCGGCGAAGCTTCCGGTCGGTACGCCGGGCCTGCCGGTGATCTCGGCGGACCAGTGGTCGACGTACCAGGGCTGGATCAAGCCGTACGTCAACGTGCCGCTGGAGAACTTCGCGTCATACACCAAGGTCGCTGCTGACCAGAAGATCATCGCCGAGCCGCCGGTGAAGGCTCAGGAGGTGTACGCCGCTCTCGACCCGGTCGTGCAGACCGTGCTGGGGAACGAGAAGGCCGACGTCGGTGCGCTGCTGACCAAGGCCGCCGGCACCGTGAATGCCAAGCTCGGGCGCTGAGTTGCCCACCGCAACCACCACTCGTTCCACCGGTGCCCCGGCGACCAGCCGCGGCGCCGGTGTGCGGCGACGGGTGAACCGCAGGTATCTGCAGCGGATGCGAGGTGGAGTACCGGCAGTGCTGTTCGCGCTGCCGGTGCTCCTGATCTTTGTCGTGTTCTCGTGGGGCCCGATCGTCAAGGGCCTCGTGATGAGCGTGCAGCAGACCAATCTGGTCGATCCGGTCAAGTGGGTCGGGCTGGAGAACTTCCGCTACGTGCTGACCGACCCCGGCGTCGGTCAGGCGGCGCTGAACACGGTCTGGTTCACCTTGCTGGCTTTGCTGTTCGGCTTCCCGCTGCCGGTCCTGCTGGCGATGTTCCTGTCCGAGTTGCGTGGCAGGTCGTGGCTGTACACGACGCTGGCGTATCTGCCGGTGATCACGCCGCCGGTGGTGGCCATCCTGCTCTGGCGGTTCTTCTACGACCCGTCGGCGAGTGGGATGTTCAACACCATCCTGGGCGCGGTGGGGCTCGGTCCGTTCCCGTGGCTGGACAGTCCGTCGTCGGCGATGCCGTCGATCGTGCTGGAGGCGACGTGGGCGGGTGCGGGTAACGCAGTGATCATCTACCTGGCCGCGCTGACGTCGGTACGCGCGGACCTCTACGAGGCGGCCGAGCTGGACGGCGCGGGCGTCGTACGGCGGGTGTGGCACGTGATGTTGCCGCACCTGCGGGGCGTGCTGCTGCTGATGCTGCTCCTGCAGGTGATCGGGACCATGCAGCTGTTTACCGAGCCGCTGCTGTTCACCGGCGGTGGACCACAGGGGTCGACGATGACGATTCTGTTGCTGATCTACAACTACGCGTTCGTCAACGGCGACTACGGTGCCGCGACGGCGCTGAGCGTGCTGCTGGCGATCGCGCTCGCCGTACTGTCCGCGGTCTTCCAGTTGGCGACGCGTGGTTGGAGTACCGAATGAGTCAAGAACGTGGTGCGCTGTCGGACGCGGACCGGAAGCTCACGCGGGTCAGAGTGCCGTTCGTGGCCGGGCAGGTCGTCGTACTGATCGGACTGCTCGTCGCGGGTCTGGGGCCGTTGCTGTGGTTGCTCAAGGCAGCGATCTCGCCGACGCAGGACAGCATCCGCTCGCCGCTCGGCTGGTTCCCCTCCGGTCAGGTGCAGTGGCAGAACCTCGCCACCGCGTGGCAGCAGGGCCATATCGGCTACTACCTGGGCAACACCGCCATGATCGCCGCGGGTTCGGCGGTCACGTCGCTGATCGTCTGTACGACGTCCGGCTACGTGCTGAGTGTGCTGCGCCCGCGGTGGGGCGCGCTGTTGTCCGCGGCGATCCTGGCCACGTTGTTCGTGCCGCACATCGTCTCGCTCGTGCCGCTGTATCTGACCGTGCTGAAGATGCCGGTGGTGCACGCCAACCTGACCAACACGTTCTGGGCGGTCTGGCTGCCGCCCGCGGCCAGTGCGTTCAACGTGCTGATCGTGAAGCGGTTCTTCGACAGCATCCCGCGTGAGTACTTCGAGGCCGCCCGGATCGACGGCGCCGGCTCGATCCGGGTGTTCACCTCGCTCGTGCTCCCGCTGTCGCGGCCGATCCTGGGTGTGGTCGTGCTGCTCAGCATCATCTCTTCGTGGAAGGACTACCTGTGGCCCCTGCTGGTGCTGACGAATCCGGATCTCCAGCCGGTCTCGGTGGCGTTGCCCAAGATCGCGAAGGTGACGGAACTCAACATCCAGTTGGCGGGTCTGTTCCTGGCCCTGCTGATCCCGGTGCTGCTGTTCCTGGTCTTCCAGCGAGCATTCTTGCGTGGCGTGGGCCTGTCTGGGGGCATCAAGGCGTGAAACGCGTTCTGGTGACCGGTGCGGACGGTTCCATCGGCCGAGCCGCCGTCGACGGTCTGCAAGCCGCCGGGTACGACGTCACAGGTCTGTCCCTTCGCTACGACCACGCCAGTACGGCGGACCGCTCACTGGTCGGCGATGCGCGGTCGGCCGACGATGTGTCCGCCGCACTCGCCGACGCGGACGCCGTACTGCATCTGGCCGCGATTCCGCATCCCAGTCTGGGTACGCCGGAGGAGGTGTTCGAGAACAACGTCGCGGCGACCTTCAACGTGCTGGCGCAGGCTGGGCAGCGGGGGATCGGTCGCGTGGTGATCGCGAGCAGTATCAACGCATTCGGCGTACCGATGAACGTGAACGAGGTCGAGCCGGCGTACTACCCGCTGGACGAGGAGGTGGAGGCTGACATCGCCGACGCGTACTCCTTGTCCAAAAGCGTGGACGAACAGAGCGCGCGGATGGCGTGGCGGCGCTGGGGGACCGATGTGATCGCGCTTCGCTTCCCACTGGTCAAGGATCGGGACGAGCTGGTCAAGTTCGCCGCGATGGCGGACCGCGACCCGTCGATCATGGCTCGCGAGGGTTGGGCCTATCTGGACCTGCGGGACGGTGTACGGGCGATCATCGCCGCACTGGAGTCGACGGCTGCCGGAGCGCACGTGGTCGGGCTGGCAGCCGACGACATCCTGATCGACCGCAAGACGGACGAACTACTGCGCCAGTACGCGCCAGGCGTGCCGTTGAAGCGACCTGTGGACGGACGTGGCTCGCTGGTTGACACGACGCGGGCGCAGGAGTTGCTGGGCTTCCGGCCGCGGTACTCGATCCACGATCAGGCGGTGTCCGCGACGACCACGTGAGGCTCGACGTACTCGACTCCGGGCTGGAGGTCGCCCTCCAGGAGCCGGTTGGCGACCTGGCGGCCGATCTCCTCGAGGCCGACGTCGATCGTGGTCAGGTGCCTGGTGCCGCGCTGGTCGTGCATCAGGCTCTCCCAGTTGTCGACGCCGATCAGCGCGATGTCGCCGGGCACCTGCCGGCCGGCGGCGCGGACGGCCCGTTCCACACCGCGGCCGATCGCGTCGCTGCCGCAGAAGATCGCGTCCAGGTCGGGCACCTCGGCCAACAGCTCGGCCGCGGCCTGCTCGCCCCACTCCTCGCGCCAGCGCCCGAATCGGACCGGTGCCGCCCACTTGAGCCCGGCCTCGAGGAGCAGCTCGGCGGCGCCCTCGGCCCGGCGTTGCGCGGCCATGTCGTGCCGCTCCGCGGTCAGGTGCGCGATCTTGCGCCGGCCGTTGGTCAGCAGGTGGCTGATCGCGAGCCGCCCGATCGCGTAGTCGTCGGCGGTGATCGTGGTGTCCTGCGGATCCGCCGGCACCGTGAACGCGTTGATCACCGGGACGTCGAACCGGCTGGTCAGCGACGGCGTCCGGAACGACGTACTGGTGCCGATCACGATCACGCCGTCGATCCGGCGGGCACGTAGCTGCAGGATGCTCTCGGTCACGTCGTGCTGCTCGTCCATCCGCGCGTCGTACAGCAGGATGGCCTGCTCCTTCGCGCCCAGCTCGGTGGCCACGGTGGCCAGCACCACGCGGGTGAACGGGTTCGACGCGCGGTGTGTGAGGACTCCGATCGTCTGGCTGCGGCCGCGGGCGAACGAGCGGGCCAGCGCGTTGTGCCGGAAGCCGAGCCGGTCCGCAGTCACCCGCACGTGTTCCCGGGTGGCTTCCGAGATCCGGTCCGTGCCGTTGAGGGCTTTGGAAGCCGTCGACAGCGACACACCGGCCGCGGCAGCCACATCGGACAGCGTGATCACCTGGTCGGCCATGCACACATCGTAATGAGGTCACGAGCCGTTGACAGCGAGGGCGCGGCGTATCAGGGTGTGATCTGCGAAACCGCTTTCGCTTCCCCTGGGAGGAGAACGCTCCATGGCACGTCGCCGCTCCGGCGCAGTCAGTCTTCTCACGGCCGGTCTGATGCTGGCCGCAGTACTCCAGTCACCCGCCCGCGCGGCAGTCACCGCCGCGCCCTCACTGAGCATCACGCCGACGACCGTCGGCAACACGTTCACCGTCGGGCAGCAGGTGAAGCTGGGCTTCACCACCGACGCAACGACCGTCAACTGGACGGTCCGCGACGCCGGCGGCACTGAGGTCGCCAAAGGCTCCGCATCGGCCGCTTCACTCAACGGACAGCTCCCGCTGTCGATCAGTACGCCCGGCTGGTACCAGACCGATCTCACAGCGGTCGGCTCCGACGGCTCCACCACGTTGGGCGGCACCGACTTCGCCGTACTGAGTCCGCACGACTTCTCGGCGTCCACGGACACCCGGATCGGTGTCGCTGGTGCGCTCGGGTTCAGCAGTGCGTCCAATCCCGGTCTTGAGTCCGTACCGCTGATGGCCAACGGCGGTATCTCCACCGACCGCGACGAGGCGTTCTGGGCGGCCGCCGAGACCACCAAGGGCGTCATCCAGTTCCCGCAGCGGGTCAAGGACTACAAGGCCGCGCTGGACGCGAACAACGTGGACTTCCTGCACATCCTCGACTACGGCAACCCGCTGTACTACCCGGACGAGGCGCCCGCCACCGACGAGCAGCGAGCGGCCTTCACCAGGTACGCCGTTGCTGCGGTCGACGAGTTCGGTACCGAGCACACGACGTACGAGCTGTGGAACGAGTGGAACCTGCGGGATCCGAACGGGGCCGCGAAGGCCAGTCCGGAGAACTACGTCGCGCTGCTGAAGATGGTCAGCGCTGCGGTGCGGGCGAAGCACCCGGACGTGAAGCTGACCGGTCCGTCGCTGGCGGTCATCAACGACTGGCAGGGGTGGTTCACGAAGTTCGCGGACCTCGGTGGGCTGGACTACGTCGACGCGGTGACCATCCACCCGTACGTGCAGCCGCTGGACCCGGAGGCCTCGGTCACCTACGTCAACACGATCCGCAGCATCATGGCGGCGCACGGCTCGACCAAACCGATCTACATCACCGAGCAGGGCTGGGCGACCGGCACCAACCCCAGCGCGGTCTCCGAGCCGGCACAGGCCAGGGACCTGATCCGCGGCCAGCTGCTGTCGTACGGCAACGGTGTGGCGCGCTACAGCTCGTACAACTTCATGGACTCGGGGACTGACCCGTCGAACGTCGAGCACCGGTTCGGCCTGGTGCGCAACCGGCTCGACACGCGTGGCGCGCTCGTCCCCAAGCCGTCGTACGTCGCGACCGCCGTCCTCGCTCGCCAGATCGACGAGCGCCCGCTGATCGGCCAGACCCGCTTCGGCACCAACGGGTACGACGTCGCGTTCGACGCCGGTAGTGGTCAGTCGGTCCACGCCGTCTGGTCGGCGACACCCGGCCTGGTCAACGTGGCCGCTCCGGCGGGTTCTCCGGTCGAGATCACCAATCTGTACGGCGTGACGACCACACTGACCGCTGACGCCGGAGGACACGTGTGGGTGTCGGCCGGACCGGATCCGTTCTATGCACGTGGTGCGATTTCCGGAGTGGCGCCGTCCAACCGGTTCGCGCTCTCGATGACGCCGGAGATCGCCGGCGACCCGGCCACCGGGACACTGACGTTCAGCAACCCGGATGCGGTCGCCCACACGTTCACCGTGTCCGCCGGCGGTACCGAAACGAGCGGATCAGCCGCTGCAGGCGCCACAGCAACCGCACCGGTCAGCTATCCGGCACAGGAGTCGACTGGACCGCGCACATACACCGCCACGGTCAGCGTCGACGGACAACCCGTCGGGCTGATCTCCACGACAGGTACTGCGACCCCGCCGTTGTCCGTGACTGCCTCACACGTCCTCAACGGCAGTGGCAAGGACCTGCTCCGCTTCCGTGTCACCAACGCGTCGTCACGGCCCATCACGCTGGACGGGCTGGACTGGGCGTCTGCAACCGCGTCAGGCACGCTCCTGGCCGGGTCCGTCGTCCCAGCGCATGGCACGAACGAGGCTGACGTCGCACTGACGCTCACTGCCGCGTCAACGTGGTCGGCGAGCGTCCGGCGTCCCGGGGCTGCTGACATCAAGGCGTCCGGGAAGCTGGTGCCAGTCGCCGCGCCTACGGTGGCGAACCGCCACACGGTCACGTTGGACGGCGTCATCGACCCAGAGGTCGCCAAACAGCCCGCCATCGCACTCGAAGGCACCGGTACGCCGCCGGTGACGGGCTGGGGCGGTCCGAGCGACCTGTCCGGTTCGCTCTGGCTCACTCACGACGACCAGAACCTGTACCTGTCGGCCAAGGTCACCGACGACGTGTTCTCGCAGCCCAACCGCAACGGCAACATCTGGGGCGGCGACGGGATCCAGCTCGGTATGACGGCCGGTGCGCCCGGTGAGGCGACCGCTACCCAGGAGATCGGTGCCGCCCTGACCGATGCCGGTCCGGTGGACACCTGGCGCTGGACTCCGACGACTCAGACCGGTACGCCGCCTGGCGTCCAGGCGAAGGTGGTCCGGGACGAGACGGCGCACACCACGACGTACGAGATCGCGATCCCGTGGAGCACGCTCGGGTTCGCGGCGAAGGATCGACTGCTCTCGGCCACCGTGGTGCTCAACGAGAACGACGGCACCGGGCGGCGCGGCTGGCTGACCTGGGGCAAGGGGGTCGCGGAGACCAAGAACCCGGCCCTGTTCAACGCGATCCGGCTGGATCCGGCGGCGGCCCGGTAGCCCGCACTGACTCGGCGTAGGTGCCCTGGAACGCTGCCCGAGGGGCACCTACGCCGAACCCACTCCCGCCGAACCCACTCCGGATGCCTAGGATCAGGTGGGGAGTCCGGGAGTGGTCCGGGAGTGGGAGGAGTGCGAGTTGAGTCACACCGTGCTGGCCGAGCTGGTGGCCAACGTGCTGAAGGTCACTGCCAGGGCCGGGGACGCGGTGGGTCCGACCGACACACTGGTCATCCTGGAGTCGATGAAGATGGAGATCCCGGTGCTGGCCGAGGTGGCCGGCACCATTACCGAGCTGAAGGTCGTCGAGGGCGAAGTGGTGCGGGACGGGGACCCGATCGCCGTCATCGACGAGAGGTGATTCAACCGAAATGGCCGTCGAGGCGTCTGTACCAGTGAAGGCACCGGCCGGGAACTTCCGGTCCGGGCACCGCGTTGAGCCGTCGTACAGCGAACCCCAGGATCTCAGGGTCTTTCCCGGGTTCTCCCGACGTGCGCAGAGGACGGTGACCGCGGCACCATGGCCTTCACGCTTATTGCCGAGAGGACTCAGGGAGGCGTTGCGGTGAAGCCGCACCACACCCCCACGGTGCCCGCGCCCCAGCCGGTCGAGGACGTGCTGCCGTCGTGGGACGAGATCGTCCGCACGCACTCGGCCCGCGTCTACCGGCTCGCGTACCGCCTGACCGGCAACAAGCACGACGCCGAGGACCTCACCCAGGAGGTCTTCGTCCGGGTCTTCCGGTCGCTGTCGTCGTACACGCCGGGCACCTTCGAGGGCTGGCTGTACCGGATCACCACGAACCTCTTCCTGGACGGCGCCCGCCGTAAGCAGCGAATCCGTTTCGACGGCCTGCCCGAGGACGCCCACGACCGGCTGCCGGCCAAGGGCGAGGGCCCGGCCGAGAAGCTGGACTCCGACCTCTTCGACCACGACGTGCAGGACGCGCTCGACGCGCTGCCCGAGGACTTCCGCGCCGCCGTGGTGCTGTGCGACATCGAGGGCATGACGTACGACGAGATCGCCGACGTCCTGGACGTGAAGCTCGGCACCGTCCGCAGCCGGATCCACCGCGGCCGGTCGATGCTGCGCAAGCACCTGGAGCACCGGGCCCCGCGGTCCGGCCAGACCCGCGTCGGCGGCCCACCTGCCGACGGCGGTCTGTTCGGTGACGGGGGTGACCTCGGATGACGCACCCGCTCGACAAGCTGAGCGCCGTCGTCGATGGCGCGCTCGACCACGACTCCCGGGACAAGGTGCTGAGCCACCTGGTCGGCTGCGACACCTGTCGCGCCGAGGTGGACGCGCAGCGCCGGCTCAAGGCCAAGATGGCCGCGCTCGAGTCGCCGGACCCGTCCACTGACCTGATGCAGCGCCTGATGGGCGTCTCGTCGTTCTCGACCGAGCCGCGGGAGGAGGTCCGCCCGGTGCTCACACCGGCGGTCAGCCTGTTCCCGCAGCGGTCCGCGTTCCCGGCCGGGCGTACAGGTGGCACCCGGCCGGGAGCCGCCCGCACGTCCCGTTCCCGGCGCCGCGTCGTCGGTGCGGCCGGTTCGGCCGCCGCGGTCGCCTCCCTGCTCGGTACGGCGTTCGTCGTCGGCGACCCGTCCCGCACGGAGCAGCCGCCGGTGCTGCAGCCGCCGGTCGCCAGCTTCTCGTCCGACCACGCGACCACGACCGGCGGGACACCGTTCGCCGACCCGGTCGCCGTGCTGAACTCGTACAACGGTTCGGGGTACGCCGGGCTGAGCTCGTCGCTGCGGCCGGTGGCCCTGACAGGGCGCTGACCGGTGGGCCTCACCCGGCTCGCCGTGCTGGTCAGCACCGCCCTGATCGGCTTCGGCCTGCCCGCTTCCGCAGCACCGGTCTCCGCGTTCGCAGTCCCGATCCCCGGGGCCGCCCCCGCGGCCTCGAAGCCGGACTCGGCGACCGCGGTCCGCTGGCTGCAACGCGCCGCCGCCGCGCCGAACCAGGTCTCGTACCACGGCACGCAGATCATCACCGCCTGGGGACCGCAGGGCGCGAGCTCAGCGATGTTCGACATCGTGCACGCCGCGTCACAGGGCTCCGAAGTCAGCGTGCTCGGTTCGTCGTCCGCGCCGGGCGCAAAGGCGTTCGTACAGCGCGCCACGAACACCGACGCGGCCATCGACGGCGGACCGCTGGCGCTGCTCCAGGCGACGTACCAGCTGGTCGACAAGTGCTGTACGGACCTGATCGGTCGGAGCGCGGTGCTCGTGGAGGCGCTGCGGGGCGACCAGACGCTGGCGGCCCGGTTCTGGATCGACAAGACGACCGGACTGCTCCTGCAGCGCCAGCTGTTCAGTCAGGACGGCAAGACGATGGTCCGGGCGACTGTGTTCACCGAGCTGGAGATCGAGAGCTCGGAGTTCCTCGGCCACCTGCCGCCGATGCTGCCCAGCGGCGTCGAAGCGGTCGGCATGGGCAAGGTCGACAACCTGCGCTCCCAGGGCTGGGTCTGCGCCCCGCAGCTGCCCGCCTCGCTCACGCTGTACGACGTCCACCAGGACACCAGCAACAGCTCCCTGCAGTTCTCGTACTCCGACGGCCTGTTCAACGTCTCCCTGTTCGAGCAGCGTGGCGCGCTCGACCCAGCCGCCGTGGCCGGCTTCACCACCACCGACACCCCCGGCGTCTACCTGCGCTACGGCATGCCGTCGTACGTCGTCTGGTCGTCCGGAGGGATCGTCTACACGCTGATCGGGGACCTGCCGCCGGACCAGCTCGGACAGGTGGTCAAGGCGTTCCCGCACGAGGTGCCGGCCAAGCTGACCGCGATCCAGCGGCTGGGGACCGGACTGGCCAAAATCGCGACCTGGCTCACTCCGATGGGTGCACTTTCGCCGAAGCTGGGATAATCGAATCCGGAAGTACCTCCGGTGATCCCCGGCCAGGGCTTCCGACGACCACGACGACGACGTGAGGCGGGGACCGTGACGAGCGACGACGCCGAGCCGACAGTTCCGAACGCGGCGGCTGCGGATCCCACTACGGAGCCCACTACGGAGCTCGGTGCGGGTCCGGCTGCAGACCTGCCCGCGAACGAGCCCGCGGCCGGCCCGCCGGCGCCGCCTGGTCTGCCTGGTCAGCCGTTGAGCGCGTTGACGCCGCCCGCTCCGGGAGCGGGGACGATGCCGCTGCGGACGCCCGGCTCCGACGCGGCGTACCGGCAGACGAACGGTGGTCGCTCCACCACGCAGCGCAGCTTCGGCCAGTCCGAGCCGCCGGAGCCCCGGTTCCGCCCGGTGTACCAGGGACAGGCGTGGCCGACCGAGCAGCCGCAGTACCGGCCGGCCTTCACGCCGCCACCACCGGCGGACTGGCACCAGCAGCAGGCCCGCTCGTACCAGAACGAGCCGGCGAAGTTGAATCGCGTCGTGATGATCGCGGCCCTGGTCGCGCTGGTCATCGGGGTGATCGCCGGCGCCGGCGCGGCCACGGCTGTCGTCGCGCTCGGCGGTGGCGGCAGCGGCCCGATCGCTGACCAGCCCGATCCGCCGGTCGGCACCGGCGCGGCCCCGAAGATCCGCACCGGCTCCGTGTCCGCGGTCGCCGCGACGCTGCTGCCGAGTGTCGTGCAGCTGAAGGTCCAGGGATCGGACAACTCCGACGCGACCGGCTCCGGCCTCGTGATCGACAACGTCGGGCACATCCTGACCAACAACCACGTGGTCGCGGCCGCCGCCAAGGGCGGCTCGATCCAGGTCGTGACGAACAACAACAAGACCGCGACGGCACGGCTGGTCGGCCGCTCCCCGGCGTACGACCTCGCGGTGGTCCAGGTCGCCGGCCTGGACGCGCCGTCGGTGCAGTTCGGCCGCTCGGACGCCGCCGTCGTCGGGCAGGACGTGGTCGCGATCGGCTCGCCGCTCGGACTCGCCGGCACCGTCACGTCGGGCATCATCTCGGCGAAGAACCGCCCGGTGACCACCGGCGACGACACCGGCCAGACGTCCTCGTTCATCAGCGCGCTGCAGACCGACGCGGCGATCAACCCGGGCAACTCGGGCGGTCCGCTGGTCGACATGAACGCGCGGGTGATCGGCGTGAACTCCGCGATCGCGACCGTGCGCGGTTCCACGGACGGGCAGAGCGGGAGTATCGGGCTCGGGTTCGCGATCCCGATCGACCAGGCCCGGCGGACCGCGCAGCAGCTGATCGCCACCGGCAGGGCGTCGTACCCGGTGATCGGGGCGAGTGTGGACATGACGTTCGAGGGTGGCGGCCGGGTCAGCTCGGTGACCGCGAACTCGCCGTCCGCGCGCGCCGGTCTGCGGGTCGGTGACGTGATCACCGCGGTCAACAACCAGCCGGTGGACAGCGCCGAGGTACTGATCGTCGCCATCCGCACCTACCAGCCGGGCGAGGCCGTGCGACTCACGTACGAGCGCGCCGGACGGGCCCGGACGGTTACGCTCACTCTCGGCCAGCAGATCGGCTGAACCATCGTGCCCGGAGTCGAGATACCCTTGGCGGCGTCCGTGGCGATGAACAGGAGGTGAGGCCATGTTCGGCATCGGACCACTCGAACTGGTCGTGATCGCGATCGTCGCCGTACTGGTCTTCGGGCCGGATCGCCTGCCGGAGTTCGCCCGGACCGCCGGGCGGCTGCTGCGGCAGGTCCGCCAGATGGTCAACAACGCGCAGAACGACCTGCGTGCCGAGCTCGGTCCGGAGTACGCCGACCTCGAGCTCCAGGACCTGAACCCGAAGAACTTCGTCCGCAAGCACCTCCTCGACCCGATGGACGAAGAGGCGGACAAGCTCGTCTCCGAGTTCAAGGACGGCGCTCCGGAGCGGCTGCCGGCCGGCCAGAAGCCGCCCTACGACACCGAGGCGACCTGACCTCTGCGAAAGAGCAGCACCGTCGCGATCGCACCCGCGACGGCGGGCAGCAGCGCGAGCAGGCCCCACAACGGCGGGTAAGGACGGACGCCGTACTCGGACACGAGCAGCAGCGTCACGCCGAGCGAAGCCGTGAGCAGTACGACGAGTGCGCCCAGCACGCCCGCGACGAGGCGGTGTGAGCGGGCCAGCGCGGCGACCGCGAACCAGAGCAGTGCGTCGAGGACGGCAACGCCGTACAGCAGGCCGTAGAGCGCGCCCTCCGACGCGTGCTTGCCGTACGCCGCATAGGCGGACGTGGCGTGCTCGCCGAGGCTCTGGCTGCCGATCTGGTCGATGACCGCGATCGCGGCGAGCAGGACCGAGAACCCGACCGCGAGCAGCGCTGTGCGTTTTTCAGAAAGTGACTGTCTCATGCAAGTGACTGTACGAACGGCGGATTCGCGCGGTCAAGAGTTTTAGACAGTGACTTGCTGAAGCGCGTCGCTGTCTCCTATGGTCGGAGCATGGCTACCGGACTGCGGGAACGCTGGCGCGTCAAGGCCCGGCGGACGATCCAGGAGCGCGCGCTCGATCTGTTCGACGAGCGCGGATTCGACGCGGTGACGATCGAGGAGATCGCCGCCGCGGCCGAGGTCTCGCCGTCCTCGGTCTACCGCTACTTCGGCACCAAGGAAGGGCTGATCGTCGCCGACGAGTTCGACACGATGAGCCAGGAGGCGCTCGAGGAACTGTTCGACCCGAGCGACCCGGTCGGCACCATGACCCGGATCGTCCGCGCCTACGAAGCGCCGGTCGAGGGTGCCGCCGAGCCCGTCCCGTGGCGCCGGATCCGCTACTTCTTCAAAGAACCTTCCGTCCGTACGGCGTTCTGCGCGTCACTGGATCGCGCCAGCCAGCGGATCGCCCCGCTGATGGCCGGCGAGCACTTCACCGAGACCCAGGCCCGGGTCGCCGCGAACGCCCTCGTCTTCGGCTACTTCGCCGCCTTGGAGCAGTGGTACGTCGACGGCGGGGTCCGTCCCGTCGCGGAGTACGTCGAGGAAGGCCTCGCCCCACTACGCCCGATCTGGCGCGTCGGAGGGGAGTAGCTCGTAGACCGCCCGGTCGTCGACGTGCGTCGCGATCGGGAACGCAGCCGTCTCGGTCCCGACGAGGCGGAAGCCGGCCGTCTCCGCGGTACGGCGGGCCGCGCGGTTCGTGGCCGCCGTACGGATGACGATGCGCCGGCCGTCGAAGCTCTCGAAGTACCAGCCGGCGACTCGCTGGATCGCTTCGGCCATCACGCCACGGCCTTGCGTGTCGGGGTGCAACCAGTAACCGACCTCGACGTCGGAGTCGAGGTTGAACAGGGTGACGTTGCCGAGCCCTTCATCGGTCTCGCGGTCCGCCACGCACCAGTTGAACCGCTTGCTCGCGGCCGCCTGCTCGGCCATGTCCTTCAGCCAGAAACGGGCGTCCTCGGCCGTGAACGGCTGCGGGATGAACGGCAGGAAATGCGCGGTCGCCTGGTTGGTGCGCGCGGTCGTGATCCGTGGGATCTCGTCCGTACGCCAAAGCCGCAGGCGGAGCCGCGAGCTCTCCAGTACGGGGTGCTCGAACCCTGCCACCGCAGGCGTCAGCGACCGGCGGGGGACAGACCGAGCTGACGGCCGAGGAGGCCGCGGGGCTTACCGCCGAGGGTGGTGGCGATCTTGTCGAGGACCTGAGCCGCCGGGGTGTCCGGGTCGGCCATCGTGAGCGGCTGGCCGAGGTCGCCGCCGGAGCGCAGGCGCTCGTCGAGCGGGATCTCACCCAGCAGCGGGATCGGGTACCCGAGGCGGGCGGAGAGGGTCTCGGCGACCCGCGTACCGCCGCCGGAGCCGAAGATCTCGATCCGGTGCTCAGGACCGCAGTGCGGGCACGGCAGGTACGACATGTTCTCGACCACGCCGGCCACCCGCTGGTGCACCATCTGCGCCATCGTGCCGGCCCGCTCGGCCACCTCGGCGGCCGCCTCCTGTGGGGTCGTCACGACGATCACCTCGGCGCTGGTCAGCCGCTGGCCGACCGAGATCGCGATGTCGCCGGTGCCGGGCGGCAGGTCGAGCAGCAGTACGTCGAGGTCACCCCAGTACACGTCGGCGAGCATCTGCACGAGCGCGCGGTCCAGGATCGGGCCGCGCCAGGCGACCACCTGATCGCGCTTCGGCTTCAGCATGCCGATCGAGATCACCTTCACGCCGTGCGCGGGCACCGGCATGATCATGTCGTCCACCGCGGTCGGCCGCTCGTCGGCGACCCCGAACATCGCCGGCACCGAGTGCCCGTAGATGTCCGCGTCCAGGACGCCGACCGACAGCCCCTGCCGCGCCATCGCGACCGCCAGGTTCACCGTCACCGAGGACTTGCCCACGCCGCCCTTGCCGGACGCGATCGCGAACACCTTGGTCAGCGAGTCCGGCCGCGCGAACGGGATCTCCTTCTCGGCCTGGCCGCCCCGCAACTGCGTCTGCAGGGCCGACCGCTGCTCGGCGGACATCACGCCGAGGTCGATCTCGACGCCGGCGACCCCGTCCAGCTTGCTGACCGCGGCGGTGATGTCGCGACGCAAGGTGTCCTTCATCGGACAGCCGGCGACAGTCAGCAGGATCCGGACCGCGACCACGCCGTCCTCCCGGACGACGACGGACTCGACCATGCCGAGATCCGTGATCGGTTTGCGGATCTCCGGGTCCATCACGCCACCGAGCGCCGTGGTCACCTGATCAGCAGTGGGAGCCATGCACCAAGGCTACGTGCTCCACCGAGAAACCCCGACCACGGTCCGTGTGACCTACCTCCGCCAAGGCAACCCTTACCTGCAGGCCTTTGCCCGCGGGGCGGTCAGAGGCCGGGGGCGCCGTAGACGGGGAACCAGCGGGAGAGGTCTTGTTCGAAGTTGAGGTCGCTGCCTACTACGGACTTGATCTGGAGTTCGGTGGCGTTGTCGCGGCGGTCCGGGCCGGCGGGGACGAAGGGGTACCAGGAGCCGCGTTTGTACAAGTAGACGAGGCCCAGCGACTGCGTGCCGTTCGTGAAGGCGACCAGGGTGCAGAGGAGGGCGTTGCCGAAGCCCGCGTCGACGAGGGAACTGTTGACGGCGTGCAGGTCGGTGACCAGGGTTTCCAGGTCGTCGGGGGCCGTCTGCCGGACCAGCCAGGTGAACCCGTAGGAGTCCGTCGTACTGGTGAACTTGCCGTTGTCGAGGGCGAGCAGCTTGTCGACCTCGTCGCGGAGCGTGCTGAAGCCGCCGCCTTCGGCTGCCTTGAAGCAGACCGATCCGCTGCCGGTCGGCCGGTAGCCCGCCGCGGTCTCCAACGTGATCGCGGCCGACGGGACGGAGAACAGTTGGTCGAGATTCGGCGGGACCGCCTTGCTCCGGCCGAGAAGGATGTCGAGAAGACCCATGCGTCGAGGGTATGTCCCCGGGCCGCACGCCGGCCGTCGCGGCGCTCGGCCCAGGGTTCCTAGGCCTGCTCGCCGAGCTGGCGGGAGAGGGTGCCGAGGCGGTCGATGCGGGTCTCGAGCGAGGGGTGGGTGGAGAACAGCGACGACAGGCTCGCGCCGGCCTTGCCCGAGATCGCGGGGGCGAAGAAGAACGCGTTGAACGCCTGCGCCTGACGCAGGTCGCGGGACGGGATCCGGGCGATGTCGCCGCTGATCTTCGTCAACGCGGACGCCAGTGCCGATGGTCTGCCGGTCAGCATCGCGCCGGCGCGGTCGGCGGCCAGTTCGCGGTACCGCGAGAGCGCGCGGGTCAGCAGGAACGAGATCGCGTAGACCACGACGGAGACCGCGATGATCGTCAGCACGACCAGGGCCGCGTTCTGGTCGCGGTTGCCGCGGCCGAGGCCGCCGTACAGGCCGAAGCGGGTGATCAGGCCGGCCAGGACGCCGAGGAACGACGCGATCGTCATCACCGCGACGTCGCGGTGCGCGACGTGGGAGAGCTCGTGCGACAGCACGCCCTCGAGTTCGTCGTTGTCCAGCCGCCGCATGATGCCGGTCGTCACGCAGACGACCGCGTTCTTCGGGTTCCGGCCGGTGGCGAAGGCGTTCGGCATATCGACGTCGGCAATGGCGACCCGCGGCTTCGGCATGTCGGCCAGGGCGCACAGCCGATCGATCACGCCGTGCAGTTGCGGCGCCTCCTCCGGCGTGACGATCCGGCCGTGCATCGCGTACAGCGCGATCCGGTCGGAGAACCAGTACTGCGCGAACAGCGCGCCGCCCGCGATCAGTACCGCCAGCACCGCGCTCTTGGTCAGCGCGATCAGCAGCGCCACGAAACCGACGTACAGCAGCCCGAGCAGGAAGCTCGTGATGATCATCCGGCTGGACAGCCCCCGGTCAGGCGCGAATCGAGTCTTCATCCCACGTCCTTCCTCACCTGATAGAGAGGGTAGCTCGGTGTCAAACCCGGTCGTCCTCGCGGCTGCGCAGATCGAGGTCGGCGAGCAGCGAGCGGAGCTCGGACCGCAGAAAGTCGCGGGTCGCGACCTCCCCGACCGCCATCCGCAGCGACGCCATCTCGCGGGCCAGGAACTCCATGTCGGCGCGGGTCCGGGAGTCGACGTCGCGGTCCCGCTCGTACTGGACCCGGTCGCGGGCCTCCTGCCGGTTCTGGGCGAGCAGGATCAGCGGAGCGGCGTACGACGCCTGCAGACTGAGCGCCAGCGTGAGGAAGATGAACGGGTACTCGTCGAAGCGCAGGCTCGACGGCGCGAAGATGTTCCAGCCGACCCAGAACAGGATGGTCGCGGTCATGTAGACCAGGAACTGCCCGGTGCCGAGGAACCGGGCGATCCGCTCGGACAACCGCCCGAACGCGTCCGCGTCGTACGTCGGCCGCGGGACGAACGTCCGGCGCCAGTCCCGCGGTACGTCGAGCCGCGTGGTACCGCGGAACATCCGCCGCTCGTCCGAACTCCGGCGGCGCTCCTCGGTGGTACTGCCGCGCTGGTTACTACTGCGCTGGTTACTACTGCGCGGGCGGCGGTCGTCGGCGCTGCGGTCGTCACGGGGCATCGTGGTCCACCTCCTGCGGCGTGGAAGGCGTGGAAGGCGTGGAAGGCGTGGAAGGCGCTGTAGGTACTGCGGGCTCGGTGTGGTCGTTCTCCCGCCAGTCGTCCGGCAGCAGGTGGTCGAGGACGTCGTCGACGGTCACCGCACCCAGCAGCCGGCCCTCGTCGTCCAGCACCGGCGCGGCGACCAGGTTGTACGTCGCCAGGTACTTGCTGACCGTCTGCAGGCTGTCGTCCGGCCGCAGCCCGTCCAGGTCGGTGTCCAGTGCGGCGGACACCAGCTCGGACGGTGGCTCGCGGAGCAGCCGCTGGATGTGGCCGATCCCGATGAACCTTCCGCTCGGCGTCTCCAGTGGCGGCCGGCAGACGTAGATCATGGCGGCCAGTGCGGGACTCAGGTCGGCGTTGCGGACGTGTGCCAGCGCATCGGCCACGGTGGCGTCCACCGGCAGGATGACCGGCTCGGAAGTCATCAGACCGCCCGCTGTGTGCTCCTCGTAGGTCAGCAGTCGCCGTACGTCTTCTGCCTCTTCCGGCTCCATCAGCGTCAGCAGACGCTCGGCGGTGTCGGTCGGCAGCTCGGCGATCAGGTCGGCCGCGTCGTCCGGGGACATCTCCTCCAGCACGTCCGCGGCACGCTCGGTGTCCAGTCCGGCGAGGATCTCGACCTGGATGTCCTCCGGCAGTTCCTCGAGGACGTCCGCCAGTCGCTCGTCGTCCAGCGCGACGGCGATCTCGTTGCGGCGCTTGACCGACAGATCGTGCAGTACGCCGGCCAGGTCGGCCGCACGCATCGATTCGAAGGCGGCCAGGATGTGTGTCGCGCCCTGCCCCTCCTCGACCTGGGTGAGTCCGCTGACGTCGGCCCAGTCGAGCACATGCGTCTGCCCGCGCCGCCGGAACCGTTTGGAGCCTTCCCGGACCGCCACCTTGGTCAGCAACCAGTCCCTGGACCGCCACTGCTCCATTGCCATGTCGAACACCACTGCGGTGGCGCCGGTGTCAGCAATGGTGACGGTCCGGTCGAGCAGCTCACCCAGCACCAGTACTTCGGTCGCTCGCTGCTCGAAGCGCCGCATATTGAGCAGACCGGTGGTGATGACGTGGCCGACCTCGACAGACGTGACCCGGGTCATCGGGAGGAAGATGCGGCGCCGGGTGAACACCTCGACGACCAGGCCGAGCACCCGGGCCGGCTGGTTGCCCTGACGCATCATGGCGACCACGTCCCGGACCTTGCCGACCTGGTCCCCGTTGGGGTCGTACACCGGCAGCCCCGCCAGCCGAGCGACGTAAACCCGCGACGGTGATCCGGTCATGTCCGAAGGCTAACCCGCCGAGCGTGAGTCTCGGCTGAGGACGCTTCGTAGACTTTGCTCCTCGGGCGAGCTTGGAAGTGGGGGGTGGGCATGCTGGGTACCACCGGTCTCGGTGCCGACGACGAGGCGGCGTACCTGGACCTGATCCGGCGCGGTGCCGCGGCGCTGGGGGACCTGGCCGTGCGGCTCGGGTGGCCAGTGGAGGAGGTACGGCGCGCGGTCGACGTCCTGCAGGCCGAAGGGTTCGTGCACCGGACGCCGGCGCCCGGGGAGCTGATCGTCCCGGTGCCGCCGGAGCTGGCGGTCGAGCAGCTCATCCAGCGGCAGGAGGAGGAGTTCGAGCGGATCCGCAAGGCGGCGTACCGGCTGGCGGCCGAGGCGACGCGGCAGGGCGGTGCGCGGCGGACCGAGGAGCTCATCGAGATCGTCACCGGGGAGACCGCGGTCGGGCTGGCGTTCGACCGCGTGCAGCGGACGGCCCGCAGCGAGATGCGTGAACTGGTCGCTCCGCCGTACGTCGCCTCCGCGGAGGTGAACAGCACGCAGCTGGCCCGGCAGGGAGCGGGCGTCACCTATCGGGTCGTCTACGACAACTCGGCGCTCGGCGACCCGGTGCTGGCGGCCAGTGCGGTCAGTCATGTCCGTGCGGGGGAGCAGGCCCGGATCGCGGACGTTCTGCCGACCAAACTCGCCATCGCGGACCGGGAGCTCGCGTTGCTGCCGCTGGACTGGGCCACGCCGGCTCAGGACGCGGCTCTCCTGGTCCACCCGTGCAGTCTGCTGGACGCCCTCGTCGCGCTGTTCGAGACAGTGTGGAACCGGGCCAGTCCGTTGTCGGTGACCGACTCGAACGGTCTGCAGTCGGAGGCTGCGATGTCCGCGGAGGACAGGCACCTGCTGTCGTTGCTGGTCGCCGGACTGACCGACGACGCGGCCGGTGCACGGCTCGGGATCAGCCGGCGCACTGTCGCGCGCAGAGTGCAGCAGTTGATGGAGCAGACGCATTCACGGTCCCGCCTGCAGTTGGGTTGGCACGCGCGGGACCGGGGTTGGCTCTGACCCAATTGGTCGTGACCCGTTTGCGCCAGTCGGATCGATAGCAGTCCGGGGACCGCACCACATGTAATGCGGGGATTGCTGGTTCCCCCCTCAGCTTGGAGCCGTCGTGTCCCTGTCCTTCCCTCGTCGTGGGCTGACCGCCCTGGGCGCAGCTGTGCTGGCGCTGACCGCCGCCACCGTGCCCTCAGCCGGCGCTGCCCCCGCACGAACAACTGGTTCTGTTGGTGCGGCCCACACGATCACCTTGATCACCGGCGACAAGGTCTCCGTGACCACTGTCGCCGGCCGCCCGACCGCGACCGTACGCAAGCCGAACGGCACTCCGGCCGGCGCGCACATCATGGCCGTAGGCAACGACCTGTACGTCTACCCGGACGCCGCCCTGCCGTACCTCGCCTCCGGCGTCCTCGACCAGCGCCTCTTCAACGTCACCGAGCTCCTCGCCGACGGGTACGACGATGCGCACAGCGACGGCACGCCGCTGATCGTCTCGTACACCCAGGCGCGCAAGCAGGCGCCACTGGCGGGCGCTCGACAGACGCTGGTCCTCAGCAGCATCCGCGGCGCCGCCGTGACCGCGGAGCACGACCAGGCCACGTCCTTCTGGTCGTCCTTCACCGGCGGCTCTACTTCTGCCAAAGCGGTCCCCAGCGGCATCGCGAAGATCTGGCTGGACGGCAAGGCCAAGGCGAGCCTCGCCGACACCACGGCACAGATCGGCGCACCGGAGGTCTGGCAGGGCGGTGATACCGGTCAGGGCGTGGACGTCGCGGTCCTGGACACCGGCATCGATGCCGCGCACCCCGACTTCGGCGGCCGGATCGTCGCGTCGACCAGTTTCGTCCCCGGTCAGGACGTCACCGATCGCAACGGCCACGGCACCCACGTGGCGTCGACGATCGCCGGCACCGGCGCAGCGTCGAACGGCAAGGAGCAGGGCGTCGCGCCGGGCGCCGGGCTCCACATCGGCAAGGTCCTGGGTGACGACGGCAGCGGTCAGGACTCCTGGATCCTCGCCGGCATGGAGTGGGCCGCGCGTGACCAGCACGCCAAGGTGATCAGCATGAGCCTCGGATCCGGCCCGTCGGACGGCACGGATCCGATGAGCCAGGCGGTCAACACGCTGAGCGCGGAGACCGGCGCCCTGTTCGTGATCGCGGCCGGCAACTCGGGCCCGGACCCGTACAGCGTCTCCGCACCTGGTGCTGCGGACGCGGCGCTGACCGTTGGTGCGGTCGACGGTGCGGATCGGCTCGCCAGCTTCTCCAGCCGTGGCCCGCGACTCGGTGACAGTGCGGTCAAGCCAGACCTGACGGCTCCGGGCGTCGGCGTACTCGCGGCTCGGTCGCAGTACTCGCCGGAGGGTGAGGGTGCGTACGTCGCGATGAGTGGAACCTCGATGGCCACTCCGCACGTCGCCGGCGCGGCTGCGTTGCTGGCCCACGCGCACCCTGACTGGTCCGGTCAGCAACTGAAGGATGCGTTGGTCAGCTCGACCAAGACCACGATGCAGTACAGCCCGTTCTCTGCAGGTGCCGGGCGGCTCGACGTGGCCGCTGCGGTGCGCGGCACGCTGTTCTCGTCCGGTTCCGCTTTCGCTGCGGTCAAGTGGCCGTACCCGACGAGCGGACTGGTGCAGAAGGACGTCACGTACACGAACGACGGCGCCGAACCCGTCACGCTGAACCTGTCCCTCAAGAACCAGGGCATCCCCGTCGGTCTGTTCACTCTGACCACTCCGCAGGTGACGGTCCCAGCTCACGGTACGGCGCCTGTCGGTGTGGTCAGTCACCTCGATCTGGCGGCCGACGACGCCGGCTACAGCTCGATGCTCACGGCAACGGATGCTGCCGGAGCAGTCCGCGCTCACACCGCTATTGGCATCAGCAAGCAGAGCCAGCGAGTCAAACTGTCCATCCGCACGAAGGACCCGCATGGTGCGCCGCTGCCCGGTGTCGTCGTACTGAAGGACATCAAGCGGGACGTCGTACCGCAGGTGTTCATGGTGGACGAGAGCGGCAGTCTGGACGTCAACGTGCGTCCGAGTACCTACGCCGGCTGGATGTACGCCGACGTTCGCGGTCTGGACAGTGCGCATTCGCTGGGGCGTGCTGTGATCAGTCAGCCGGAACTGGAGATCACTCAGGACCGGACTGTCACCTTCGACGCGGCCGGGCTGCGCAAGGTCGCTGCGGTCACTCCGCGGCCGACGGACAACACCTACGTTCGCGTCGACCAGTACCGCAGCTACGGCACCCTGCATCGCTTTGTCGACACGTATCAGCTCGAGTGGTGGCTGTACGACTCCCTCTGGGCCACGCCGACTCGCAAGGTGACGCAGGGCTCCTACACGTTCGCCACGCGCTGGCGTCAGGAGCAGCCGGCGCTGACTGTCGGTTCCGTTGACGCCCTCGTTCAGAGCTTCTCACCGAAGCTGCCGGAGGGCATCGGCGTCTCTCCAGTGGTGTACGTCGGTGACGGCGCGGATGTCACGAAGTACAACGTGCGCGGCAAGATCGCAGTTGCCCAACGCAACGACGCCGTACCGCCGACGGAGCAGGCAGCGGTCGCGGCGCGCGCCGGTGCGAAGCTGCTGCTGATCCTGAACGACGGCTACGGTCCGCTGGACGCATGGGCCGATCTACCGATCGAGGACGCGCCGGCGCTGCCAGTGGCGTCGTTGACGACCGACCAGGGGCGGCAGTTGCTCGCACGGAGTCCCAAGCTGCTGAGTGTCGTGTCGCATCCGTACCCGGACTACTTGTACGACCTGGTCCAGCACCACGATGGAGCGGTGCCGAGTGACCCCGGCTACCGGCCTGGTGCGCGGGACCTGGCACGGATCGACGAGTCCTACCGGGACACCAAGCAGGGCGACGCGATCGACATCCGTTTCGACCTGTCGGCCGACCTCACCTGGGCAGTGGGCGCCGCAACAACCACTGTCCCCGCGCAGGGTGACCACACCGCGTGGGTGACTGCCAGTCCGAAGGTGAAGTGGCTCAGCATGGCCGCAGTGCCGGATCTGTCTCAGCAGGGCTCCTCGTTGTCCTACCGAGCAGGCAGCACCACGAAGGAGACCTGGTTCGGCGGTATCCAGCGTCCGAGGTTGCTGAGCGACAGTGCGCTCTCGACTCCGCCCTCACGCGTCGGCGACATCATGAGCGTTTTCACGTTGCCCGGCTGGGCCGACTCCGGTCCACACCAGGGCTTCGTGTACGACGTGGGCGCACCGGTGACCACTGCGCTCTACCAAGGCGACACGCTGCTCGGTGAGGGCGCTGACATGCTCTCTGTCGAGGTGCCTTCGGAGCCTGCGCCGTACCGGCTGGTGGTCGACACCACGCGCGATCTGCCGGGCCGGCCGTACTCGCCACGGACGCACACCGAGTGGGGCTTCACCTCCAGCCAGGCCGACTACGCGAACCTGGAGACGCTGCCGCTGCTCCAACTCGACTACTCGGTCGCAACGGACCTGTCCGGACGGGCGAAGCGCCACACGGACCTCGCGGTGACCGCCTCGCATCTTCCAGGCGCTGTAGGGACCGGCAAGGTCAGTACGGCGACTCTGGAGCTGTCGTACGACGACGGCGCGACCTGGCGACCGATCCAGCTGCAGCGCTCGGGAGCCGGTTGGCGGGGCAAGCTCGATGCGCCGACGTCCGCCGAGTACGCGAGTCTGCGAGTCACGGCGCGCGACAGCGCGGGCAACAGCGTGACCCAGACCGTTCAGCGGGCGTTCGGAGTGCGCTAGCTAGCTGAGTTTCGGGCGGCGGCGGATCGAGCGGTGGAACGTCGTCGGCGGCTTCCCGCGGGTCGTGGCTCTGGTCGGAACCGGAGCCTCGGCCCGTGGGGTCGCGTCGTAGCGTCCGGCCGCCTCGGTGATCTCACCGGTCGGGTCCAGGACCAGGATGTCGGCCTCGGTCTGCCAGCGCTCGAGCTGCGTGTCCAGTTCCGCCGCGTTCAGGCGGTCGGTCCGCAGTACCTGAGCGGCCTGCGTCCACTCGTCGGTCCCGGGCTTCAGCCGCCGGACCGTGGCCTTCCAGCTCGCCAGCCGGTTGGTGGCCGGCTTCGCGGGTACGACGACGTCGACTGTCGCCGCCGCGGCCAGACCGGGCAGCGGCTGCTCGGCGCTTTCGGATGCGTCCGCGAGCACGACGTACTGACCGTCGACCGTGGCGAACCACGCCGGTGCCGGCCGGCGGCCGTCCCAGGCCAGCCAGACGAGCCCGGCCTTCTTCATCACTCCGGCGATCTCGGCATCCGCGTCCACGCAACCAAGAGTGGCACAGGGTCAGGTTGTGCGTACGGCGCGGTGAATCGGGACACACTCGGCAGTGAAGTGAGCCGGGTCACCGGTGCGGCGGTGGGTGACGCCGTACGCTGCCGGTGACCGGCGAGTAACCGAGTGGAGGTCCCCGATGACGGAACAGGTTTTGCGCAGTCGGCGGTCGTGTCTGGCCACCCCGGGATCGAACCCGCGGTTCCTGACCAAGGCCAAGGGGCTGGACGCGGACCAGGTGTTCCTGGACCTCGAGGACTCCGTCGCGCCGCTCGCCAAGCCGGACGCCCGGAAGAACATCGTCGCCGCACTGAACGAGGGCGGCTGGGGGACCAAGCTGCGGGTCGTCCGGGTGAACGACTGGACCACCGAGTGGACCTACGCCGACGTCATCGAGGTGGTCGGCGGGGCCGGCGCGAACCTCGACTGCATCATGCTGCCGAAGGTGCAGACCGCCCAACAGGTGGTCGCGCTCGACCTGCTGCTCACCCAGTTGGAGAAGGTGCACGGGTACGAGCTCGGCAAGATCGGCATCGAGGCGCAGATCGAGAACGCGCTCGGCCTGACCAATGTGAACGCGATCGCCACCGCGTCGCCGCGGGTCGAGACGATCATCTTCGGCCCGGCGGACTTCATGGCGTCGATCAACATGAAGTCGCTGGTGGTCGGTGAACAGCCGCCCGGGTACGACGTCGGCGACGCGTACCACTACATCCTGATGCAGATCCTGATGGCGGCACGGGCGCATGGCAAGCAGGCCATCGACGGCCCGTACCTGCAGATCAAGGACGTCGACGGGTTCCGCCGGGTCGCGGGCCGCTCGGCCGCGCTCGGCTTCGACGGCAAGTGGGTGCTGCACCCTGACCAGATCGCCGCCGCCAACGAGGTCTACTCGCCGCGCCAGGACGACTACGACCACGCCGAGAACATCCTCGACGCCTACGACCACTTCACCTCCGCCGCCGGCGGTGCCCGCGGCGCAGTGATGCTCGGCGACGAGATGATCGACGAGGCCTCCCGCAAGATGGCCCTCGTCATCTCCGCCAAGGGCCGCGCCGCCGGCCTCACCCGCACCGACATCTGGCACCCCCCGGCGGACTGACCCGCCGGGGGAGAGCAGGCCTACCCGACCCTCAGTGCGCCCAGACCTTGTAGATGCGGATGGGCTTGGCGGGTGGGCCGTCCTGGTCGGGGTCGGCGATGCCGGCGGCGACCATGCGGTCGAAGGTAGACATGCCGGCGACGACGTGGCCGAGAACGGTGTAGTCCGGGGGGATGTTCGCGAACGAGTGCACGATGAAGAACTCCGACCCGTTGGTCCCCGGGCCCTGGTTGCCGTAGGCAACGGTGCCGCGCGGGTAGGTCTCCTGGCCGGTCACCTCGTCGGGGAATTTGTACCCCGGTCCGCCCTCCTCCTGACGGTAGATGTCGCCGCACTGCAGCACGCCCAGGCGGGCCGAGTTCGTCAGCCGGAAGCACTGGGTGGCGTCGTAGAACCGGCTCTTCACCAGATGTACGAAGTTGTGTACGCCGCACGGCGCGTTCGCCCGGTCCATCCGGACCACGAACGCTCCGTAGTTGGTCACGAAGGACACGTCGACGGTGCCCTTCGCGCGGGCCTGCGCGGACGGGATCCGGACCGGCTTGGCGGCCGGGTTCTCCGGCGTCGGGGTGAACTCACAGGTCACCACCGGCTTCGGACGGTGTTCAGGGGTGGCGGATGCCGTGGTCGTGGTCAGCGTCGTCGCGACCAGCGTGGCCGCGATCAGGGCGGTGATCGATCGCTTCATGCGACACACCGTAGTACTTCGATCGCGCTCCGCAGAGCTTTCGTGAACCTTTTGGCCAGGACTCGATCCGTCAGCCCAACTTGCCTAAGGTGTTGCGGTCCAATGCGGAAGGTGTGGTGTGTGAACGGCGAGGTACTCGCAGATCGGTACCGGCTGCTGACCCTGTTGGGGAGAGGCGGCGCGGGAGAGGTGTGGCAGGCCGAGGACACGATCCTCGCTCGGCAGGTGGCGGTGAAACTGCTGCGTGGGCTCGACGGCGACCCGGTGGACGCGGTCAACCGGTTCCAGGCGGAGGCGCAGGCCGCTGCCCGGCTGATGCATCCGAACGTGGTCGCGACGTACGACGTCGGCGCCGCCGGGGACCACGTGTTCCTGGTGATGGAGTTGGTGCAAGGCCCGGACCTCGCCCAGCTGATGCGTACGTCGGGACTCCCAACGGCCGACTTGGTCAAGGACATCGCCACGCAAGGCGCGCGGGCCCTCGACGCCGCGCACGAGGCCGGCATCGTGCACCGCGACGTGAAGCCGGGCAACCTGCTGCTCGCCCCCGACGGCACGCTCAAGATCACCGACTTCGGGATCGCCAAGAGCGTCGGCACCGAGACGACCGGACTGGGCGTCCTGCTGGGTACGGCGTCGTACGTGTCGCCGGAGCAGGTCCGTGGCGAGCCGGCCACCGCGGAGAGCGACTGGTACTCCTTCGGCTGCGTCCTGCACGAACTCCTCACCGGTACGCCGCCGTTCACCGGACCTACCGTGGACGTGGTGATGCGGCAGCACCTGGAGACACCGCCGCCGCCCGTTGTGCGTACCGACGTACCTGAGGAGCTGGCGAACCTCGTCACGCACCTGCTGGCGAAGAACCCGGCAGACCGCCCGTCGTCGGCCGCTGCGGTCACCGCACTGCTCACACCGGCCAACCAGACTCAGGTCTTGTCCTACAGCCCGCTTGCGGCCGCTGAGGTGCTCGGCGTGGGGAAGTGGGAGGAGGAGTCCGACGACGAGGCGCCGCACCACACGCATCGGGCAGAGGCGGGGAGTACGTTCCCGTTCGCCAAGGTGGGTGTGGCTGCAGCCGTAGTGGTCGCAGGTCTCGTGGCGGTGCTGCTGTTGCGGGCAGGTGTGTCGAACGATCCGCCGGCCCAGGCGGGCGGTACGCCGTCAGCGCCGGCGCAGAAGGCGACGGCGGCCCCGAAGACGACTGCGCAGCCGAAGCCGACGCCGACTCCCACGAAGACGACGCCGACGAAGAAGCCGAAGTCCAAGGAGACCCCGCAGAACCCGCAGGCCGCTCTGGTGCAGCAGATGCGGACTCTGGCCGCGCAGGTCCGTGCGACTCAGCAGGACAGCCACAGCAAGGCGCCGCGTGACGCAGCGCGCGAGCTGGACCAGGCCGCGCAGGCGCTGGACCACGGTGACACCAAGTCCGCGGCCGAGCACTTCTACGCGGCACGGCAGCGGCTGGTCGAGGCACAGCAGCGGCACCGGTGGCAGGCGACCGCGCCGATCGCGGCACTGTTCAAGACCGTCGGCGAAGCGCTGCCACGCCCGCAGCACGACAACAACGAGTGAGCCACGCGACCTCCACCAGGTGGTCGGTGTCACAGCGGGTGTCATCTCGTCCCGGGATGCTGGAAGCCGCGATACTCGCGGGTATGCCGGCCGAAGGAGGCGCACGATGAGCAGGTTGCAGCAGACCGACGGGCTGACCGACATCCAGGAGGAGATCCTGAAGACGGTCCGGTCCTTCGTCGAGGCGGAGATCCTCCCGGTCGCCACCGAGCTGGAGCACCGCGACGAGTACCCGACCGAGATCGTCGAGGGCCTCAAGGAGCTCGGCCTGTTCGGGCTGATGATCCCCGAGGAGTACGGCGGCCTCGGCGAATCGCTGCTCACCTACGCACTGTGCGTCGAGGAGATCGCCCGCGGCTGGATGAGCGTCTCCGGCATCATCAACACGCACTTCATCGTCGCGTACATGCTGCTCCAGCACGGCACCGACGAGCAGAAGCAGAAGTACCTGCCGCGGATGGCGACCGGCGAGGTCCGCGGCGCGTTCTCGATGTCCGAGCCGGGCTGTGGGTCCGACGTGTCCGCGATCAAGACCAAGGCCGTTCACGACGGTGACGACTATGTGATCAACGGCCAGAAGATGTGGCTGACCAACGGTGGTTCGTCGACGCTGGTCGCCGTCCTGGTGAAGACCGACGAGGGCCAGGACTCGGTCTACAAGAACATGACCACGTTCCTGGTCGAGAAGGAGCCCGGGTTCGGTGAGGTCGACAAGGGCCTGACGGTGCCGGGGAAGATCGAGAAGATGGGCTACAAGGGCGTCGACACCACCGAGCTGGTGTTCGACGGCTACCGGATCGACGCCGGCCAGATCCTCGGCGGCGTCCCGGGCAAGGGCTTCTACCAGATGATGGACGGCGTCGAGGTCGGCCGGGTGAACGTCGCCGCGCGCGGCTGCGGGGTGGCGCGGCGGGCGTTCGAGCTCGGGATCAGCTACGCCCAGCAGCGCGAGACGTTCGGCAAGAAGATCGCCGACCACCAGGCCGTGCTGTTCCGGCTGGCCGACATGGCGGTCAAGGTCGAGGCCGGCCACGAGCTGATGGTGAAGGCGGCGCGCAAGAAGGACAGCGGTTCCCGCAACGACTTCGAGGCGGGCGTCGCGAAGTACCTGGCGAGTGAGTACTGCGCCCAGGTCGTGGAGGACTCGTTCCGCATCCACGGCGGGTACGGGTACTCCAAGGAGTACGAGATCGAACGCCTGTACCGCGAGGCGCCGATGCTGCTGATCGGTGAAGGGACCGCCGACATCCAGCGGATGATCATCGGCCGCCGCCTGCTGGAGGACTACAAACTCTGAGTGTGTTGCCGGCCGGCGCGCTGGGTCGACGGGCGGGGCGGTGCCAGTCGGCCCAGCGCGTGGCGGGGCAGGGGCCAGGCGGGCGCGGGGGCTAGGCGGGCGCCCGGTCCGAAGGTCGGGTGTGTCTAGAGGCAGGGCCCGGGGTGTGTCCCGAGCCGTGGCCGGACAGCAGCCAGATGCCCAGCTGGGTGATCTCGTGGCGTACCGAGGCGCCGGCCCGGCGGGTGGTGATCAGGCCGGCTTCGCGCAGGACCGTCGCCTGGTGGCTGGCGGCGGCCGGGGAGATCTTGCAGCGCTTCGCGAGCTCCGTCGTCGTACAGCCGCTGACGGTCGCTTCCAGCGCGGCCGCCCGGGTGGATCCGAGCAGCGAACCCAGCGGGTCGCTCGACGGAGTCGCGTCCATCGACGCCTGCCGCAGGATCCCGGGCGCATGCTGAATCGGGTAGACCAGGATCGGTTTCAGATCCGGGTCCCGCAGCTTGGTCGGTACCTGCCAGCAGAACGCCGAAGGCTGCAACTCGATTCCCCTGCCATCGAGATACAGATCACGGTCGTTCATGTCCAGCACCTGCAGGACCGGTGCCACCCACCGGACCCGCGGATGCAGCGACGACAACAGCCGGTCCACCCCGTGGCGGGCCAACGCCTCCCCACGATGGGCGTGGTCCGCGGACACATGCGTGCCGATCGACTTCCAGTACGGCGCGATCGCCGCGTCATGGTATGTCCGGATGGCCCGGCCGAGTTTGTGCAGCGACGTCCGGCCACCTTGTGCCAGCTCCCGCGTCCACGGTGACGCCGGACGCCACCGCTGGAGCAGGTCGAGCTGGCTGCGGATCTGCTGCCGCGGTGTCGACAGCGCCTGCTCCAGCGCGGTGTCGAAGTCCGGTGCGGACTCGGCCGGGGTCAGGAAGTCGGGGGAGTAGCCCTTGGACGGCATCAGCTCGAGCAGCAGCCGCATCTGGTCCGGAGCGACCTTGGTGCGCACCTGGCGGCGCCAGTCCTCGAAGATCAGCCGGCCGTCCGAATGCTGCAGCATGTGCAGACTCAGCAGCACCTCCCAGAGCGGGGCCGGCTGCGTTGCCACCGTGACCCGGGTCAGGTCGCGTGGCGTGAAATGAATCCGGAGCACCGCGAACCCCTCCCGTCAGCTGTCGTCACGACATCTCCCCCAGCGGCGCCGGTCGCAGAAAGTGGTCGAAACCTGACCGAACGCGATGCCGGAATTCAACCAAGGCAGCGGAATGGTCCACAACTGTTGGAACATTCCAATCCGCGAGGACTCCCGGCCATGGCAAAAGGTTGCCAGGTCGCCTCGTTACCGGTAGTGGAGAGGTCGGGGCAACGGTACGGAGTACCGGGGTCAGAGCCAGTGGTTGCGCTTGAACAACCGGTACAGCACGACACAGGCGGACAACATCACGCCGAGTACGACGAAGTACGCGTACCGCAGGCGCAGTTCCGGCATGTAGTCGAAGTTCATCCCGTAGATCCCGGCGATCATCGTCGGGACGGCGAGGATCGCGACCCAGGCGGAGATCCGGCGCATGTCCTCGTTCTCGGCGACCTGGACCTGGGCGAGGCCGGCCTGCAGGATCGAGCTGAGCAGCTCGTCGAACGAGATCACCTGCTCCTTCACCCGCTGCAAGTGGTCGTCGACGTCCCGGAAGTAGTTGCGGGTCTCCTCGGCGATCATCGGGTGCCGCAACGTGGACAGCGCCCGCATCGGCCCGGTCAGCGGCGCCACGGCCCGTTTCAGCTCGAGTACTTCGCGTTTCAGCTGGTAGACCCGGTCGATCCCGCGCCAGCCCCGCGGGGAGAACATGTCCGTCTCGATCAGGTCGATGTCGGCCTGGACCGCGTCCGCGACCTCCAGGTACCGGTCCACCACGTGGTCGGCGATGGCATGCAGTACGGCGCCTGGGCCGGTGGCGAGCCGGTGTGGCTCCTTCTCCAGCTCCTGACGCAGTCCGGTCAACTCACTGTGTTCACCGTGCCGGACAGTGACGACGAACCCCGGTCCGCAGAACACCATCACCTCACCGGTGGCCACGACTTCACTGGTGGCGGTCAGGTCCCGGTGCGGGACGTACGTGACCGTTTTGAACACGGCGAACAGAGTGTCGCCGTACCGCTCCAGTTTCGGCCGCTGGTGAGCTTTCGCGGCGTCCTCCAGGGCCAGCGGGTGCAGACCGAACTCCTCGCCGACGATGGCGAGCTGATGGGGCGTGGGCTGGAACAGACCGATCCAAACGAACCCCTGTCCGTGGCGGGCCCGGGCCAGGGCCTCGGTGTAGGAGCTGACCCGGTGGTCGCGCTGACCGTCGCGGTACAGCCCCCAGTCGACCAGGGCGCCCTCGAGCTTCCCGGTGACCACCTCGTCCAGAGGGTGTCCGTCAGCGGCGGCGCGCCGGGCGAAGACCTTGCCCATCCGGCGTGTCGCGGCTACTTCCCAGCGTCTGTCCCACCGTCGCCCGGCCATCATCGGCGAGGCTATCAAGCCGGGTAACCAGCCGTCGGCAATGATGGGTGGTGGAAGCACGTGGAGAGGAACGACCATGACCACCCAGGGCATGCCCTCGATGGACCCTCGGCCGACCGGGCTGACGATCGGGACGTACGACACCTACCGGGAGGCACAGCGCGCCGTCGACTACCTCTCGGACGAGAAGTTCCCGGTCGAGCACACGACCATCGTCGGCAACAACCTCCGCCAGGTCGAGAAGATCACCGGCCGGCTGACCTGGGGTCGCGCGCTCACCGCCGGCCTGGCCAGCGGCGCCTGGTTCGGTCTGTTCGTCGGTCTGCTGCTCGGCTGGTTCACCAGCGGCACTTGGATCGCGGCCGTGCTGACCGGTGTGGTGCTCGGCGCGTTCTTCGGACTGGTGTTCGGCGGCCTCAGCTACGCGCAGTCGGCAGGCCGCCGCGACTTCACCTCCCGGACCTCGGTCGTCGCGACGACGTACGACGTCCTGTGCGACTTCAAGTTCGCCGAGGAGGCACGCAACCATCTGGCCAAGCTGGCGCTGAAGGGCGAGGTGCACCCGCGCCTGCCCGAGCAGCCGGCCCAACAGCCGACGCAGCAGGCACCGCTGCAGCGTCCGCAGGACTGAGACTGACGCTGACCGGTGGGTGAGGTGACCTATCTCTCCCACCGGTGAGAGCCAGACCACGGTCCGGATGCGCCCGGACCGGCAGCATGGGGAATCCAGGACCGGAGGAGGAACCGCGATGCAGTTCGGGCGCAGCTACGAGGAGTTCGAGGTCGGTGCGGTCTACAAGCACTGGCCGGGCAAGACGGTGACGGAGTACGACGACCACCTGTTCTGCCTGCTCACGATGAACCACCACCCGCTGCACCTGGACACGCACTACGCGGAGGGGTCCACCCAGTTCGGGAAGAACGTTGTGGTGGGCAATTACATCTACTCGATCCTGCTCGGCATGTCGGTACCGGACGTCAGCGGTAAGGCGATCGCGAACCTGGAGATCGAGTCGCTGCGGCACGTCGCGCCGACCTTCCACGGCGACACGATCTACGGCGAGACCGTCGTCCTCGACAAGTGGGAGTCGAAGTCGAAGGACGACCGCGGCGTCGTCCACGTGGAGACCAAGGGCTACAAGCAGGACGGTACGGTCGTCTGCCTGTTCCGCCGCAAGGTGATGGTCCCGAAGAACAACTACCTGGAGAGCCGGGGCGGGGAACAGCCTGGCCGCCCCACCCCAGCCTCCTAGGTCTTCTAAAGGAAGAGCTCGATCACCGGGACCAGCACGTTCGGGCGCTGGATCGGTAGCTTCAGGGTGAGGGTCTCCGTCGAGACGCCGCCCATCGTGGTGTTCTGGGCCTGCTGGTGCGGGTCGTTGACGATGCGCTTGATCTCGGACGCGTCGTTCAGCAGTTGCGCGTACTTGATCTTGCCCGCCAGCCCCTGCAGGTGGATGTGACCCATCGGCCACGAGAACAGGTGCAGGTACAGCCGATTGCCCTTCTGCGTGAAGCGGCAGTCGACCGGGGCGTCGTACCCCTCGGCCGGCCGCGCCCCGCGGATCGAGCGCTCGTGCTGTCGCATCCACTCACCGATGGAGGCCAGCGTCGCCAGCGCCCGCGGGTCGAACTCACCACGTCCGGTCGGCCCCACGTTCAGCAGCAGGTTGCCGTCCTTGGAGACCGAGTCGACGAGCATCTTGACCAGCGTCTCCGGTGACTTCCAGTCCAGGTTGTCCCGGTCGTAGCCCCAGCTGCCGTTCAGCGTCTGGCACGCCTCCCACAGCACGGGTACGCCGTCACGCTCCATCGGACCGTCCGGCTGGTACTGCTCCGGCGTCACGAAGTCGCCCGCGATGTCCAGCCGGTCGTTGATCAGGATGCCCGGCTGCAGTTCCCGGACCATCGCCATCAGTTCCTCGGAACGCCAGTCGTCCTTGCCCTTGCCGTGACCGTCGCGCCCGTCGTCGTAGTTCCGTCCCGGGTACGAGAAGTCGAACCACATGATGTCGATCGGGCCGTAGTTGCTCAGCAGCTCACGCGTCTGGGCGTGCAGGTAGTCGGCGTACACCTGGACGTCGCGGCCGGCCGCCTTCGCGATCGCTTCCTCGTCGTCGCGCTGCGGGTGCACCAGGTCGATCGGGAACTCGGGGTGGTGCCAGTCGATCAGCGAGTGGTAGAACCCGACCCCGAGCCCCTCGGCCCGGCAGGCCTCGACGAACGGGCCGACCAGGTCCTTGCCCCAGGCGGTCTTCGCGACGGTGTAGTCCGAGACCTCGGAGTCCCACAGGCAGAAGCCCTCGTGGTGCTTGGTCGTGAGTACGGCGTACTTCATGCCGGCCTCGCGCGCCGCCTTGGCCCACGCGCGCGGGTCGTACAGGTCGGGCTCGAAGTGGTCGAAGTACGGCTGGTAGTCCTCGTCGGTCAGCCGTTCGCGGTTCTTCACCCACTCGTGCCGGGCCGGGAGCGAGTACAGGCCCCAGTGGACGAACAGGCCGAACCGCCAGTCGCGGAACTTCTCCACGGAAGCCGCGGGAGGCGTATCAGTCATGGTGTGAATCTCCTTAGGGTTAACGGCCGCCGAGGCCGGTGACGAGCAGGCCACGGACGAGGTGTTTCTGCAACAGGACGACGAGCAGCACGGTCGGGATCATCGCCAGCACCGACGCCGCCATCATCAGGTTCCACTGGGTGCCGGCCTGCCCGCTGAACTGCGCGAGGCCGAGCGGCACGGTGCCCTTGGACTCGACGCTGTTCACGATGATCAGCGGCCACAGGAAGCTGCCCCAGAAGCCGATGAAGGTGAAGACGGTGAGGACGGCGATCGCCGGCCGGGCCAGCGGAAGCATGATCCGGAAGAACGAGCCGAACGGCCCGCAACCGTCCACCCGGGCGGCCTCCTCCAGTTCGCTCGGGACGGTCAGGAAGAACTGCCGGAGCAGGAAGGTGCCGAACGCGGTGAATGCCCACGGCAGGATCAGCGCCCAGTAGCTGTCGACCCAGCCGAGCGACTGCATCAGCCAGTACATCGGGACGATCAGCACCTCCTGCGGCACCATCAGGGTGCCCAGGAACAGCACGAACAGCGACTCCCGGCCGCGGAACTTCAGTCGCGCGAAAGCGTACGCCGACAGACTCGAGGCAGTGACCACCACCAGGGTTCCGGCCACTGCGACGAACGCGCTGTTCAGGAAGTACCGGCCGAACGGCGCGTACGAGAAGGCGTCCTTGTAGTTCGACCACTGGATCTTGGAGCCGAACAGGTGCGGGGTCGCGGTGAACACCTCGTCCGCGGGCTTCAGCGAGGTGGACACGGCCCACACCAGCGGCACCAGGAACAGCAGCGCGACGATCACCAACAGGACATGGGACACGCCGTTGCGGACCCGGCGGCCGACGACGGTCACGGTCTCAGACGTCATAGTTCACCCACTTGCGCTGACCCACGAACTGGATCGCGGTGATGGCCATGATGATCACGAACAGCACCCAGCCGGCCGCCGACGCCAGGCCCATGGTGAGGAACTGCCAGCCCTGGTTGTACACGTACATCACGATCGTCTGGGTGGACACGCCCGGACCGCCCTGGGTCAGCAGGAACGGTTGTGCGAACACCTGGAACGACGTGATCAGCGTCATCGTGGTGGCGAAGAAGACCGACGGCGTGATCATCGGCCAGACGACGTACTTGAACCGGGCCAGCGGACCCGCACCGTCGATCTGCGCGGACTCCAGCTGCGACTGCGGCACCTGGTCGAGCGCGGCGGAGAAGACCAGGAAGTTGTACCCGAATCCCTGCCACACCGACATCGCCACGATCGCCGGCATCGCCCAGGTGGACGAGCCGAGGAAGTTCGGCGCGTTGATCCCGAACCAGCTCTGCAGCCCGCTGTCGATCAGGCCACCGGGCTGGAACATCAGCCGCCAGACCATCACGTTGGCCACCATCGGCGTCATCACCGGGATGAAGAACAGCACCCGGAACGCCTGCCGGCCCTTGATCTTCGGGCCGACCCACATGGCGAGGCCGAGCGAGACGACCACGTTCAGCGGGACGTACAGCACCACGAACAGCACGGTGTTCAGCACCACCCGGCGGAACACCGGGTCGTGCAGCAGATGCGTGTAGTTGTCCAGGCCGAGGAACGTGCGGGTGCCGAACACCGGCCAGTCGAACAGGCTGATCGCGAGCGCCATCGCGGTCGGGAAGAGCGTGAACAGGAGCAGGCCGCCGAGACTCGGTGCCAGGAAGATCCCGGCGTACCGGCCGTCCCTGCGGAGCGCGGGCCGGCGCCCCGCCCGGGCCACCTTCTGTGGTGGTCCGGCCGGGGCGACGGTGGTGGTGTCGGTCGCCATCAGGACCCAGCGCCCGCCTGGTCCTGGATGGTCTTCAGTGCCTGATCCGGTGGGATCTCGCCGTTCAGCGCCTGGGTGCCGAACCGGCTGAGCAGGTCGGCGACCTGCACCCAGTTCTTCGAGGTGGTCAGGGCGACCGAGTTCTGCGACGCGTAGTCGATGACCTCCTTGGCCTCCGGGATCTTCGCGGCGGTGAACCAGGCCGGGTGCGCGGCGGTCCGGGCCGGGTACGCGCGACCGGCGGCGGCCAGCGTGGTCAGCGGCTTCTCACCCGTCATCGACTGGATCGCCTGGAACGCGGCGTCCGGCGTCTTGCAGGACCGGGAGATCCCGAAGCCCGAACCGGCGGTGAAGGTCTTGGAACCGTCCGCACCCGCCGGGATCGGCGCGATGCCGAGGTTGAACTTGACCTTGCCCATGGTGTCGATCAGCGACCAGGGACCGTTCAGCTGCATCGCCGACTTGCCGGAGACGAACTGGGTGGTCTCGAAGTCGCCGTTGCCGGCCGGCACCTGCGGCGCGATCTTGTCGGTGCGGACGAAGTCCGTGTAGCCCTTGAACCCCTCCTCGAACTTCGGGTCGGTGAGGTTCAGCTTGCCGTCGGCCAGCGGCTCCGCCCCGGTCTGGGTCCGGACCCAGGACGCCACACCGAGGTCACCAGGAGAGGTCACCAGTCCGGTCTTGCCGGCCGCGGTGAGTTTCTTCGCGGCGGCCTTGAACTCGTCCATCGTCCAGCCCGGCTTCGGGTCGGCGATCCCGGCGGCCTTGAACATGTCCTTGTTGTAGAAGACCACCATCGGACCGGAGTCGTACGGGATCGCGATCTGTTTCCCGTCCGATTTCAGGCCGTCCATGATCGGTTTGTCGAAGTCCTCCGACTTCAGCCCGTACTTCTTCATCAGATCGTCGAGCGGCAGCAGCGCGTTCGCGTACGACGCGAGTCGCAGCGACTGCATGCCGATGATGCAGGGGGCCTTGCCGCTGGCCAGCAGGGTGCCGATCTTGGACCAGTAGTTGTTCCAGTCGGTGCCCTGGAGTTTGACCGTGATGCCGGAGTGGTCGGTGTGCGCCTGGTCGGCGACTTTCTGCCAGGCTGCCTGGTCCTCGGTCCCACCGATCCAGAACTGCCAGGTCAGATCGGCCTTGTCGGCCGAACCGGACCCGCCGCTGCTACTGCCGCCGTTGCCGCCGCCACAAGCGGCGACGGCCGTGAGCGCGAGCACCGCGCAGGTTGCGGTGATCCAGCGGCGCGCCCTCGCTGGTGTTCCTCTCATCCTGACCTCCAAGGAGAGCTCTGATTCATCCGATCAATATGCCGTGATCTTGACGAGAGTCAACAGCTCGTGGCCTTATTTTAGGAGAGAAAATCAGTCGCTGAGCCCTAGCGCAGTACCCAGACCTCCGATGTATGGTCCAAAGACATCGGAGGTTTCGGGGCGGAGGAGGGAGGGGCCGGATGGCGGTCACCGACGAGGCGATCGACCGGATCAAGCAGATGATCGTGGCCGGGGAACTGCGGCCCGGCGACCGGCTGCCGCGCGAGGCCGACCTGGCCGCGCGGCTCGGGCTGTCCCGCAACTCGCTGCGCGAGGCGGTCAAGGCGCTGGCGCTGATCCGGGTGCTCGAGGTCCGGCAGGGTGACGGCACGTACGTGACCAGCCTGGACCCGGCGCTGCTGATGGAGACGATGGGGTTCGTCCTCGACCTGCATCAGGACGCGTCGGTCCTGGAGTTCTTCGAGGTACGGCGGATTCTCGAGCCGGCCGCCGCGGCCCGGGCGGCCATGCGGATGCCGGACGCGGAGATCACCGCGATGCGGGCGCTGCTCGACGACCTCGGGCCGGACCCGTCAGCCGACGAGCAGCTCGCCAGCGATGTGGAGTTCCACCGGTTGCTCGCGATCGGCAGTGGCAACCGGACGCTGGCCTCGATCATCGAGAGCCTGCGGCAGCCGACCTACCGGGCCCGGATCTGGCGCGGTCTGACCCAGACGGGCGCGGTGAACCGCTCGGTGGCGGAACACCGCGCCATCATGGACGCGATCGCCGCCCGCGAACCCGAGGTCGCCCAGGCCTGGGCGACCGTGCACATTGCGGGCGTCGAACGCTGGATCAACGAGGCGATCAACCTCGATGGGGAAGTAGCTCCACTAGCACCGCGGACGGCATCGGCAGCGTCAGTTCGACCGCTGAACCGTTCCACTCGAGTGGGGTACTGACGAGCTGACTACGCTCGCGCAACTCGGCCAGTTGTTCGTCCGTCGGCCAGTCGCCGAGTCCTGCCGCGGCCTCGGCGATGTCACCGGTGCCGATGGCGAGGGTGGTCGCGGTGGCCTGCCAGGACGGATCGATGCCGGGAAGCCGGACCTGAACCGTTCTGGTCAGGTCCGGTTCCCCCGCGGCCTTGGTCTGATCGAGCGTCAGATTCCACACCAGTACGGCGACGCGATCGCGATCCCGTGACGCCCAGGCCTCGACCAGGCTGCCGCCACCGTCGCCGGTGAGCGTCACCGGCAGCTCCACCGGCCCGAGCCGGCTCAGCAGCGTCAACGCGTGGTACCGCGGTTTCGGCAACCCGCCGACCGTCTGCAGCCCGAACCCACCGTGCAGGAACCGCGGCGGCCGGCCGAGCTCCTCGAAGTGGTCCGACGCGACCCAGTACGAGAGCGCGTCGATCCGCCCGGCCGCGGACCGCATCCCGCGGAGCAGGAACACCCCCGCGAACACCGAGTCGTTGATCGGGTTGAAGTGCGTCGGCGTCACGCCCCATTCGGTCCACAGGATCCGCGCGTCGCCGTACCCGTGCCGTTCCAGCGATGCGCGGACGTCGAGTGGCGGTGATCCGTAGGTGTGCGTGGAGACGAAGTCCACCGGCGTACCGGACCGTTTGGCGTGGACGAGCAGGTCGTCGACCCAGCCGGCCGCGGCCGACGACGGGCCGCCGACCGCGAGCCGCGGGTCGACCGACTTCACGGCCGCCGCGGACGCGTCGTACAGCTGGAACCATTCCTCCTTGGTGCCGGACCAGAAGACCTCGAGGTTCGCCTCGTTCCAGACCTCGAAGTCCCAGGTCAGCACCTCGTCCAGCCCGTACCGGTCGACCAGGTGCAGCACCAGCGCCTGCACCAGGTCGTGCCAGGCCTGGTACGACGCGGGCGGTGAGATGATCGCGCCGTACTCGAAGACCGTCTTGGACGGATCGCTGGCCAGCTCGCGCGGCATGAAGCCGAGCTCCACGACCGGTCGGAGCCCGATCCCGAGCAGCTTGTCGTAGATCGCGTCCACGACGCTGAAATCGTAGGAGTCACCCGCGATCACGTGCGTGTCGTCGTGGAAGATCGCGTGCGCCCGCACCGTCCGGACGCCGAGCTCGTCGTGCATCCGGCGTAGCGCGTCCTCGAGCTCGGGACCGATCTCGTGGCCGCCGGTGCGGTCCTTGCAGAGCAGCTGACTGAGCCGCTCGCTGCCCACCATCGGGACCCAGGGCGTAGCCAGTTCGGTGCCCTCGGCGACCACGTCGACGGTCACCTCGACCCGCGGAACCGTGCCGTCGGCAACCAGCGGTACGGCGCCGACGGTGCTGCTCGGCCGCCCGTCCAGCACCGTCACCTCCGGCACGCTCACCACCGCATAGCGGTACGGCGTGCCGGGGGTGCCCGTGGTGTCGACGTACGGCGGTGCCGGGATCGAGAGGATGTCCCCGCTGTGATGATCGACCGGTTCCAGCGGGCCGTGCTCGCCGGCGCCGCGCAGGATCAGGTAGCCGGCCGCGCCGTCCACCGGTGACCAGTCGATCGTGACCTGACCGGTGCCGCCCACCGCCGTCACCTGCTTCGGCGGATCGAGGTCGGGGAACGCGAACTCGCGCTCCTCGTCGCTGCGCCGGGCGATGCGGGCGTCCCAGTCGGTCTTGGCGTCCTGTTGCATGTAGATGTCTCCGTTACTCGAGGCCGGACCCGAACTGCTCCATCGCGATCAGCGGCCGGATCCGTTCCTCGACCGTGCGGCTCGCGAAGTTGCGCCGGACCAGGTCGTTGCCGAACACGTTGCCGATGGCACCCATCACCATCGCCTGGTCGAGGGACAGGTACCGCTTGGAGATCAGGCCGGACTTCACCGCGACCGAGTCGTAGAACCCGCCGGCGCCGTACGCGTGCAGCGTGTTCTCGATCTTGGCCAGGTTGTCGATCGCCTGCCGCGGCGCGTAGGACATCGCCAGGAACGCCGCGTGCGGGGTGACCACACCGTCGCCGTACGTCGGGTTCGGGTTGGTGCCCTCGCGGCAACCCTCGAAGCCGGCGTCGTAGTTCGTGCCCTCGAAGTCGGACGGGTAGCCACCCGGGTCCATCCCGATCGCCTCGACGCCGTAGACGGAGTACCCGCCCTTGGGGTTCGAGGCGGGGGAGAAGCCCCAGTAGCCGTACTTCGCGTCGTCCAGGCCGTGCTCGATGTGCGCGCGGACCGTGAGCGGGTGGTTGAGGCCCCAGCTGCGCGGCGCCCAGGTCGCCTCGGGGACGAACAGGTCCGGCATCAGCGACTCGAACATGTCGCCGCCCCACGACGGGACCAGCCGCATCCTGCGGTACTCGTACGTCCCCTCGAAGACATCCAGACCGAGGTACGTCCGGTGCACGCCCTTCGGCTTCTGCTCGACCCACGACCAGTCACAGCTGTCCGGGAAGGTCCGGTACGTCGCGAAGTACTGCGTGTGCGGGACCTGACCGAGCGCGAAGCCGACGTACCCGGCGATCCGGGCCTCGGTGTTGCAGGTGTCGTAGTGGAACTTGCGGTAGTACACGTCCGGGCCGACGCCGGCGTGGTTGCCCTTGTCGGTCTCCTCGTCCGGCGGCGGGGTCTCGAAGAAACCGCCGCGCATCAGTCCGCCGGGACGGGCGGCCGGGTTGTAGTAGAACGCGAAGTTCATCTTGTTCAGCAGGGCGTCCGCGAGGGCGCGGGCGCGCGGCTCGGCGTTCCGCACCACCATCAGCGCGCAGGCGAACCAGGCGTTGTCGACGCTCGACACGAACGGCGTGATCGGCCGGGTGCCGTCGGGGTCGACGCGCCGGACCTCGCCGGTCGCCTCGTCGTACCAGTTGAAGTACATGCCGCTCGGCTCGTGGTGGACGACGTTCTGCATCGTCGTCAGCGTCTGCGTGACGCGGCGCAGCGACTCCTGCGGCGAGATGATGCCGAGGTGCTTGGCGACCACCGTGCTCCACAGGTAGCCGCCGATGTTGGTGGGGGAGGTGTAGTTGCTGCGAACCGGGTTCGTCACGGACTCGCCGATGTTGTCGGCGGGCAGGCCGGTCTTCTCGCCGGTCATCGCGACCAGGCTGCGCCAGGTGTCGCGAGCCCACCGGCCCACGAGCGCCTTGTCCGCGCGGCTCGGCGTCCAGCCGGCCTTCAGAAGGTCTGCTGGTGTGGAGGTTCCACCGAAAGCGGGAGCGGCACTCCCGACGGCACCCCCCACGACACTGGCGGCGGTTCCGGCGGCTAACAGGGTACGGCGACTGATGATGGCGGTCATCGAACGCTCCTATTTGAGTCCGGTAATGGCGATGCCCTTGGTCACGTGCCGCTGGAACGCGAGGAACATGACGAGCACCGGTACGACGACCACGACCGCGCCGGCCATCAACAGGCCGAAGTTCTGCGCGTTCTGTCCGGTCGAGTACAGGGCGAGGGCGACGGGCAGGGTGTACTTGTCCTCGGTCTGGGCGATCACCAGCGGCCAGAGGAAGTTGTTCCAGGAACCCAGGAAGGTCAAGATCCCGAGCGTGGCCAGGGCCGGCCGGGTCAGCGGCAGCATGATCCGCACGAAGATGCCCAGCTCGCCGGTCCCGTCGACGCGGCCGGCGTCGATCAGGTCGTCCGGCAGCCCGAGGAAGAACTGCCGCATCAGGAACACCCCGAACGGCGAGACCAGGAACGGCAGGATCAGGCCCGGGTAGCTGTTCGCCAGCCCGGCGTTGGTGACCAGGATGAACAGCGGGACGAACGTGACCATCCCCGGGATCATCAGCGTCGCCATCACCAGCACGAACAGGGCGTTGCGGCCCTTGAACCGGAGCTTGGCGAGCGCGTAGCCGATCATCGAGCAGAAGGTCAGGTTCCCGGCGGTCACGGCCAGCGCGACGAGGGTCGAGTTGACGAAGTACCGCGGGAAGTTCGCCTTGCTGAACAGGTCGGAGTAGTTCTGGCCGGTCGGCTCGTTCGGCCACCAGGTCGGCGGCACCCGGAGCAGCTCGCCCTGGGTCTTGAAGCTGCCGAGCACCATCCACAGGAACGGCGCCGCGACCGCGACCAGGCCAAGCACCCCGATCAGGTAGATCCACCAGGTACGGCGCATCACTTCTCCCTCAGCAGCCGGAACTGGATGAACGTGATCACCGCGATGACGACGAACAGGATGTACGCCATCGACGTCGCGAGACCGTAGTTGCCGAAGCCGAACTGGTCGTAGGTGTACATCGACACCGAGATCGTGCTGTCCAGCGGACCGCCCTGGGTCATCACGAACGGCTCCTCGAAGAACTGCAGGTACCCGATGCCGGTGGTCACGCTGGTGAACAGCACGGTCGGCCGCAGCAGCGGCAGGATCAGGTACCGGAACCGTTGCCACGCGCCCGCACCGTCGATCTGGCCGGCTTCCTCGACGGACTGCGGGATGCCCTGCAGACCGGCCAGGAAGATGATCATCGCGGAGCCGAAGTTCCGCCAGACCGCCATCGCGATCAGCGACGGCATCGCCCAGGTCTTCGAGGCGAGCCAGTTCGGCCCCTCGATGCCGACCCAGCCGAGCACGGTGTTCACCAGGCCGTTGTCGGGCGACAGCACGAACCGCCAGATCACCGCGATGGCCACGATCGACGTCACCACCGGCAGGTAGTAGCCGACCTTGAACAGCGCCTGGAACCGCTTCACGCCACGATCCAGCAGCACCGCCGCGGCCAGCGCCGCGACCAGCGTCAACGGCACCCCGAGCACCACGAAGTACGCCGTGTTGAACGCCGCCTTGCGGAACGTCTCGTCGCCGAGCGCCTTCAGGTAGTTGTCGAACCCGACCCCGTTCACCGCGAACGGCGCCCGCAGATCCCGCTGCTTGATGTCGGTGAAACTCATCCCCAACGACCCGAGCACCGGCCCCGCCGTAAACGCGAGAAACAACAACACGAACGGCAACACCAACACCCACGCGGCCCACGTTTCGCGGCCGATCCTCCGTCGCGGACGCCCAGGCGGCGCGGAACGCCGTACCGCCTGGGACTCCCTCTCAGTGACGACAGTCATCTGTTCAGCTACCGCCGGTGCCGATCTGGCTGGCCTTGGTTTGGATGGCTTTGCTCGTGTCGGCCGGGGACTGGCCGGTCTTCGCCATCTTCTCGATCTCGGTGTCGAAGGCCTTCGCGACCTGCTCCCAGTTCACGATCGCCGGCGGTGCCTTGGCGTCCTCGAGCTGCTGACCGAAGACCGGCAGCAACGGGTCGGCGGAGATGCTCGGGTCCTGCCACGCGCTCTTCACCGCCGGCAGGTCCGACGACATCTTGAACCACGACGCCTGCGTCTTCGCGTCGGACAGGTACTTGACCAGCTTCCACGCGCTGTCCTTGTTCTTGGACGACTTGAACACCACGAAGTCCGACCCACCGACGAACGACGTCGAGGTCTTGTTCTTCGGCATCCGGAACACGCCGATGTTCGGCTTGATCGCGTCCCCGCCGGCCTTGGCGACCGACCCGGCCATCCACGGCCCGGAGATGAACATCGGCACCTGCCCGTTCACGAACTGCGCCTCGGTCTGGTTCGGCGGCAGGTCGGTCCCGGCCAGCTTCTCGGTGAAGAAGCTCTGGTAGTACTTCAGCCCCTCCTGCATCTCCGGGGTGTCGAAGGTGAACTCCTTCTGGTCGTCCCCGGTGATGTTCGCCCCGGCCGACCACGCGAACGGCATCACGGTCTGCCAGGACCCGTCGCCACCCGGCTGCAGGTTGATCCCGTACTTCGCGCCGGCCTTCTCCTTCATCGCCTTGGCCATCGCCTTCAGCCCGTCCCAGTCGGTCGGGGGAGTGCTGAAGCCGGCCTTCGCGGCGAGGTCCTTGCGGTAGAACACGAGCCGCGTCTCGACGTACCAGGGAACGCCGTACTGCGTCCCGCCCGCCTTCGTGGTGTCCAGCGCGCCCTCGTAGAAGCCCGAGTTGTCGAACCCCTGCGGCGTCGGGTCGAGCGCGCCGAGGTCGGCGAACTCACCCATCCAGGTGGTGCCGACCATCGCCGCGTCGGGCAGCGTGTTGGCGGTGATCGCGGTGGTGAACTTGTTGTGCGCCGCGTCCCACGGGATCGGGGTGACGGTCACGTTGACCCCCGGGTTGGCCTGTTTGAACTGCTCCATCAACTTGGGCAGGTTCTCGCCCTCGGTGCCCATCGCCCAGACGGTCAGGTTCCCGGTGGCCGGTCCCTCGCTGACGGTGGTGGTCGCCTTGGACTCGCCACTCGGCGTGTCCGCGGACCGTCCACACCCGGCCAACGCCAGCGCTGTCGCGGTGAGTGCAGCGCTGCCGATCACCAGCCGGCGGCGGATGCTGTGGGTGAACATGTGTTGTCTCCTCACTGGATTACTGCTGCATCCCCCGACGTGCCACAGCTGTCCCGCAGCACGAGTTGTGTTGCCAGTACGTCGTTGCGCGCGCGGGTCCGGGCCCCGGTCACGCGTTCGTGCAGCCGTTCGGCGGCCACCCGCCCCAACTCGGCCATCGGCTGCCGCACAGTCGTCAACCCCGGCGACACGTACCGCGCCGCCATCACGTCGTCCCACCCCGTCACCACGATCTCGCCCGGTACGTCGACCCCGTTCGCGGTGAACGTGGTCAACGCGGCGAGCGCGAGTTCGTCGTTCGCACAGACCAGGCCGTCGGGACGTTTCTTTGCCTTGAGCACCTTCTCCGCCGCCTGCCGTCCGGCGTCCTCCGTCAACGGCACCTGTTCCGGCTTCGGTACCGCGAGCTTGCGCAGCTCGTGCGCCTTCGCGAATCCGGCGTACCGCTCGGAGACGTCGTACGAACTGGCGGGGTCACCCACGAAATGCAGGCTGGTCCGGCCGTGGTCGAGCAGTCGCGTCGTGAGCTGCTCGGCACTCGCGGCGCTCTCGCTGCGGACCGAGTCGCACCCGGTCGCCGGCGGATGCGCGATCAGCACCACAGGTACGCCGGCCTTCCGCAGCCCCTGCACCGTCGGAAGGTCGAGAGCGTTGCCGTGGACAACGATCCCGTCGACGCGCCCGGCCAGGTCCATCACGCTGCGGCGCGGGTGCGGGTTGCCGTGCGTGACGGTGATGACGACGCTCTGACCGTGCTCGCCGGCCCAGCGCTCGTACCCCATGAGCAGGTCGCCGTAGAACGGACCGGCGAGATCGGGCAGTACCAGCCCGTGCGCCTCGTGCCGCTGGACGGCGAGACTCCGGGCGGCGCGTAGCGGTACGTAGTTCAGTTCCTGCGCCGCCTGGTCGACCCGCGCCCGCGCCTTCGCCGACACCGGCCCGGTCCCTTGCAGGACACGGGAAACCGTCGCGATCGACAGCTTCGCGCGGGCGGCGACGTCGTAGATCGTCGCCGGCCTGCCGGTGGGTCCGGAAGCCACGTGGTCACCTCGGGCGGTCGGGGGTGGTGGAAGTGGAAGCGCTTACAGTTTTGGATACCCTGCCCTGGATCGTTCAAACGGTCAAGGGTTCGAGCCCCTCCGCGCGAGGTCTGCGAGGATGACAGCGTGACCACACAGGAACGCGAGGACCGGGTCTTCCTGGTCCGTCACGGGGAGACCGAGTGGAGCAAGTCGGGCCGGCACACGTCCGTCACCGACCTGCCGCTGACGCCTGAGGGCGAGCGGGTCGCCGCGAGTTTGCGGGATCGGCTGGCGGCGGAGTCGTTCGACCTGGTGCTCACGTCACCCCGGCAGCGCGCCCGGCGTACGGCGGAACTCGCGGGCTTCCCCGACGCGCAGGTCGACGACGACCTGGTCGAGTGGAACTACGGCGACTACGAGGGCGTCACGACCGCCGAGATCCGCGAGACCGTCCCCGGCTGGACCGTGTGGGACGACCCGGTACCGCACGGCGAAACCCCCGCCGAGATCTCCACCCGCCTCGACCGCGTCACCGCCCGCCTCGCCGCGGTCCCCGGCGACGCACTGGTCTTCGGCCACTCCCACGCACTCCGCGCCCTGACCGCCCGCTGGCTAGAACTAGACGTCACCCAAGGCCGCCACTTCGTCCTCAACACCGCCACCATCTCGGTCCTGGGTTGGGAACGAGGCTCCCCGGCAATCCTCCACTGGAACAGCTGACGCTTTGTGGAACCTTTTGCGCGCTAGACGGCCAAAACGTTCCACAAACCGGCGACCGGGCACCCCGGCGAGCACGGTTTCGCTTGCAGGGAGGGTTGGGTACGCCGCAGCACCTCGAGCACCTGTACGGCGGCCTCGCACGCCCGATTCGTCACGTCGAACCACCCGTACCGCAAGGTCGCCTCGGCCCGCAGCGTGGCGCGATTGTCCCGATCGAGATCCCGCCACCGCTGCCGCGGCACAAGATGCAGCCGCCCGTCGAGCTCCACGAGCAGTCCGAACCCGTCGTAGTACACGTCGGTGAACTCACCACCCACCGCCCGCTGCCGAGTCCCACGCGGCAACCCGTGCCGTCGCTCCACGTCACGCAAGTACCGAAGCTCTAGCAGCGAGTGCGTCCCACCCGCGACGTCCGCGATGATCGGCCGCAACTCCCCGCGATGCCGCAGCCGCGGACGTGTCTCCAGGGCACGCAGGATCGCGGACGGATCGACCCGCCCGCTCTGGCAAGCCTCGGCGATCACGGCTGCCGCGCGGTCCAGCGTGGGAGAGATCCCCACGATGTCCAGTACGGCGTCCGCGGGCGTCCGCCGCGGCGGCACCACCCGCGCGAGCCGCGCGGCCCAGTGTTCGTCGCGGTGAATCACGAGCTGCGGCTGCGGTCGCACCTTCCGCTGCTTCGGGATCGTGACGTGGACGGGGCGATCGGCGTCGCGCTTCAGCAGACCGAGCTGTTCGGCGGCCGTGTAGTGGCTCCACGCCGCGTCGGGACCGGCGTACAGCAGGGCGGCGAGCAGGCGTTCGTAGTACCCGATAGGTCCTGTGTGCGTGGCGTAGACGCCGGGATGCACCACCTGCCACCGCCGCCCGCGCAACCCACGTTTGATCCGCGAGCCCGGCCACCCGGCGGCCTGGAGTTGCCCGCGCGACACGATCCGGAGCTGGTCATGGATGAGGGCGTCAATCCCTTCGGCCTCGAGCTGCCCTCGCCACCACCAGTCCATCCGCCCAAGCCTGCCGCATCTCCCCGCCCCGCGCCGGACCCCCTGTGGACGACGGGCGCCAGCTCGGTTTGTGGAACTAAATGTCCGCTCCACGGCCATTTAGTTCCACAGATCACGGTCGGGTGATTGCTGCGACCAGGAGGTCGATGCGGGGGTTGCGGTGGGTGGGGCGGAGGCGGGTGCGGTGGTTGAGGGTGGCTTGGCCGTGGAGGGCGCTCCAGAAGACCTCGGTGAGGGTTTCGGGGTCGTCGCCGGCGTACGGCGCTACTCCGGCCTGGATCTCCTCGAAGGCCGCGATGAGTGATTGCGGGCTGTCCGGTCCGCCGAAGCGCAGCGTGGTCGGGCGGACGAACAGCGCTTCGTAGACCGCAGGGTGGGACTCGGCGTAGTCGAGGTAGGCGTGCGCGAGTCCGCTCAGTCCGTCGGCCGAGCGGGCGTCGCGGAGTACCTCGGCCAGTTCGGCGGCCCCTTCGAGGGCGACCGCGTCGGCGATCGCGTCCATGTTCTTGAAGTGGCCGTAGAGCACCGGCTGGCTGTAGTCGACGGCGTCGGCGAGGCGGCGGGTGGTGACGGCCTCCCAGCCCTCGGACTCGGCGAGGTCGCGGGCGGTGCGAAGGATCAGGTCGCGGCGCTCCTCGCGGGCCCGCTCCCGGCGTGACGGGATCGGCATGGACCAGATCTTAGCACTGCTAGACAATCTAGCAACGACAGTGTTAGCGTCGCTAGGAAAGTTAGCACTGCTAGTTCATAGGAGAATCGCATGCGCCGCTTCACCACCGTCCTGACCGTCCTGCTCGCCGTCTTCCCGCTCACCTTCGGCACACAGTTCCTGCTCGCCGGACACACTGCCGCTCCGAACTTCGGCATCGCCGAATGGCCCACCGGCGTCGCGGCCGGGTACTTCGGCGTGAAGGGGATCCGCGACATCGCCCTCGGACTGAACCTGCTCGCTCTGTTCGCGATGGGTCAGCGCCGCGCGACCGGCGTCCTGATGGCGATCTCGGCGATCATCCCGGTCACGGACATGATCATGGTGCTCAGTCACGGCGGCACGGCCGCGACCGCGCTCGGTATCCACGGCCTCACCGCGGCCGTCATGCTCGTCGACGCGTTCCTGCTGCTCCGCGAGCGCACCACGGTCCCCGAGAGCAAGACCCTTCAGCCGGCCCACTCGTAGAGCTCGATCGTGCAGTACTTCCGGAACCCGAGCCGCTCGTACACCGGCCGCCCGGCCGCCGAGGATCCGAGTACGCCGTACTCCGCAACATCACCCGCCGCACGCACCGCGCCGTCCGTGATGGCGGCCCCGATCCCGCGCCGCCGCGCTTCGGGGACCGTCATCACGAAGTACACCCCGGCCACGCCGGCGCCGAGGAACACCGTGGCGGTCCCGACCGGCGAGCCGTCCAGCCAGCCCACGTAGTGCCGCCACGGATCGCCGTACCCGAGTTTGCGATAGACCGACGCGACCCACCGGGCCTCCTTCTCGCCCTCGCCGAAACCACGGCCGAGCGTCTCCTCCCAGGCCGCGAGCCCCGCATCGTCCCTCACCCGCTGAAGCTCCAGCCCAGGGACGACGCGCGGGGCCACCAACTCCGAGATCCGCACCGCCATCCCCGGCTCGCCGCCCCCGTGCACGAACCCCGCCGCCGTCAACGCCGACCGATCGATCCGCAGCGACGGCCCGACATGCCAGCTTCCCGGTACGCCGTATTTCTTCAACTCCACCAGGGATTCCGCGACCACGGCGTCGTCCGAGGCGCGCACGACAGCGTTGTGGTAGTCGAGCGGCGACCCACCGATCGTCCACTCCGCCCGCTCGTCGGACCGCTGCGTGCCACCACCCGCGGCGCCCATCGCCATCAGCAACTCGGCCGCGTTGTCCTCGATCGCCCGTACCAGCTCAGCGTCGTCCACCCGCCCCAGTGTGCCGATCACTCGAACGCGGCGCGACACCTTTCCACCCAACCACGGAACGATCCAGCCGGCCTCCCGAGCACCCGCTCGACGTCATCGGTCACCGTTTCCCCACCACCGCTCCGGATCAGCTCCGCACCACGCATTGCCACCGACACCACCGCCTCATCAAGACCCGCCGCGCGCAACTGCCCCGCATACACCTCCAGCGGTACGTCGACCACGCGCAACGCCAACCCGAGCACCTCCGACATGACCTCCACCTGCTCCGGAACACTGAGCGTCTCCGGACCCGTCAGCGTGTAGGTCCGCGCACCGTGGTCATCCGAAATCAACGCCTCGACAGCCACCGCGGCGACATCAGAGGGATCGACGAACGCATGCCCGCCGTCCCCGGTCTGATTGGGAATCGGCTGCCCCGCCCGGACCGCCGGCGCCCAGCGCAGCGCGTTCGACGCGAACCCGGCCGGTCGCAGAATCGTCCACGCGATCCCGCTGTCCCGCACCGCGCGCTCGCCGGGCGCGTGCCAGTTCGCCGGCATCCCGTCGCCGGTGCTCCCGATCGCCGACAGCTTCACGATCTTCCGCACCCCACCATCGACCGCGGCCGCTACCAGTGCCTGATCGTGATCCGGCACCCACGGACCCGGCGCGGTCAGCAGGAACACGGCATCCACCCCGTCGATTGCCTTGCGCAACGAATCCGGATCATCGAAGTCACCCCGGACAAACGCTCCCTGCGGCTCGCGCCGCGTCATCCCACGCACCGGGATGCCGCGGGCAACCAATTGCCGGACGAGCTCACTGCCGATGGTGCCGGTCGCACCCGTAACCAGAATCATCTCGCCACCCTGACCGATCGCCCCGCCCAGAGATAGGAACTTTCGGTACTACGGAACGCGCACACCGACTCGCTATTCTCGAAAGGTGCGCACCCTCGACCCGTGGGTAGAAGACGTCACCCTCCGCCCCGCGACGACACCGATCACCGTGCTGCCGCCGGACCCGGCGACGACGGTCGTCTGGCGAATGACGACCGCGGGCGCGAGTGACGTACTGATCGCGGGACCGCGCACCAAGGCGGCGTACCACGTCACGAAGGATCTGCCGGTCTGCGTGCGGCTCCGGATCCGGCCGGGGCGCGTGACGCCGCTGCTCGGCACGGCCGCGGACGAGTTGGTCGACCGGACCGTCCCGCTGGAGGACGTGTGCGGCCCGAGCGACCTCGCCGATCGCCTCACGGCGTACCGGACTCAGCCGGAGCAGGCGGTCGAGGTGCTCGGCGATTTCCTCCTCGGACAACTGCCACGCCGCCTGCCGAACCGCTTCGACCTCGTCGGCAGCGCAGTTGCCGACCTGGCCTCGACAGCACGCAGAGTGGACGAGACCGCTGCCCGGCTCGGGGTCAGCGAGCGGTACCTGCGCCGCGTCTTCCGGCAGGCGGTGGGCGTGTCACCCAAGCATTTCGCCCGCATCTCCCGCGTACGCAGTGTGATCGGTCAAGCCGGCCGTTCCTGGTCCGACACCGCGGCGTCCGCCGGGTACGCCGACCAGTCGCACCTGATCGCCGACTTCCGCGCGCTGATGCACGTCACACCTCAGGCGTTCGCGACCGGTCGGGTTCCGCTCAGTACGTGCTGAGTCAGCCGGGCAGCGCGTTCCACTGGTCCAGTGTGGAAACGAGCAGGGTCGTCGTCGACAGCTTCAGGAACTCCGACCGCGTCACGAACCGAGCGTCGGCCGCGTCGTCACCCGCTGTGAGAGTGCCGCCGACAGCGGTCGCCTCGTAGTCACGGATCACGTACAGCTGTCCGCGCGGGCCCTGTCGCTCGACCTCGCCGACCAGTTCCCCGACCTCGACCGTCAATCCGGTCTCCTCCGCCACCTCGCGGGCGACCGCGGTGGGATCGTCCTCACCGGGCTCGACCCGCCCACCCGGAATCGACCACAGCCCGCGGTCCGGCTCGTGGGCTCTCCGCACCACGAGCAGCCGGCGCTCCTCGTCGTACACGAGGGCCCCCACACAGTCGACGCGCTCCATGCCCCCGAAGGATAGGTGACTTGTGCACAAGTGCCAGGGCTCGTGGGTGAACGCGGATAGCATCAGCGGTGCAAGCTGACCAGGCGAAGGGATTCGGACCGCTCGTGCGCATCGATCTGCACACCCACTCGAACCGTTCGGACGGCACCGATCCGGTGGACGTCCTGATGACGCACGCGCGGCAGGCGGGGCTGGACGTGATCGCGCTCACCGACCACGACACCGCCGACGGCTGGGTGGACGGCCGGCGGGCCGCGGAGGAGCTCGGGATCGGGTTCCTGCCCGGCCTGGAGATCTCCTGCAAGCTCGACGGGATCAGCGTGCACCTGCTCGGTTACCTGCCCGACCCGGCGTATCCGCCGTTGGCCGCCGACCTGCAGGTGGTCCGCGAGGGCCGCACCGACCGGATCCCGACGATCGTGGCCCGCCTGAACAGCATCGGCGTACCGCTCACCGTCGACGAGGTGCTCGCCCAAGCGACCGGTACGCCGTCGGTCGGACGGCCGCACGTCGCCGACGCCCTGGTCGCGAACGGGACGGTCGCGAACCGCAGCGAGGCCTTCGACAAGTACCTGGCCGACGGCCGCGCCGGCCACGTCCCGCACTACGCCATCGAGCCCGGGCGGGCGATCGACCTGGTCCGCGAGGCCGGCGGGGTCCCGGTGATCGCGCACCCGTGGGGCCGCTCCAGCTACAAGGTGATGACCGAGGACACCGTCGCCCGGTTGGTCCAGGACCACGGCCTGGCCGGCATCGAGGTCGACCACCAGGACCACTCGCCGGAGTCCCGGGACGCGCTGCGCGCGATCGCGAACAACCTGGGCATCATCTACACCGGCTCCAGCGACCACCACGGGGCCGGCAAGATCGACCACGACCTCGGCGTGAACACCACTGAGCCGGAGCAGTTCGAGCGCCTGCTCGAGGTCGCCAAGACCAACGCCGCCGCCTCCGCCGACGCACAGGTTCCCGAGGCCTATCTTCCGTGAACAGTGTCATCAACCTCGGGCTGCTCAGTGAGGTGGTCGTCACGCTCTTCGTGATCATGGACCCGCCGGGCACCGTGCCGGTTTTCATCTCGCTCACCGCCGGGCAGTCCCGCGCGGTGCGGAAGAAGGCCGCGTGGCAGGCGGTGCTGGTCGCGTTCGGCGTCATCGTGGTGTTCGCGGCCTTCGGCCAGCAGATCCTGCACCATCTCGGCATCACGCTGCCCGCGCTGCAGTGCGCCGGCGGCCTGCTGCTCCTGCTGATCGCCCTGCAGTTGCTGACCGACACCGCCGAGGACCCGGTCCAGACCAAGAACGTGAACATCGCCTTCGTCCCGCTCGGTACGCCGCTGCTCGCCGGGCCAGGTGCGATCGTCGCGACGATGGTGTTCGTGCAGCGCGCGAACGGATCGCTCCCGGACGTGGTCGCGATCTCGGTCGGGATCATCCTGATCCACCTGGTGATGTGGCTGACGCTGCGGTTCTCCGGGCTGATCATGCGGCTGCTGGGGGAGAACGGCGTCCTGCTCGTCACCCGGATCGCGGGTCTGCTGCTGAGCGCGATCGCCGTCCAGCTGGTCGCGGACGCGGTCGCCGACTTCATCAAGGCGGGCTGAGGCCATGAGTGACATGCTTCCCGGAATGCCGACCCGGTTGTTCACCGCGACGCCGACGAAGTTGCTGACGTTCGCGGACTGCAAGCGCAAGTACCGCTACACCTATCTCGAGTCGCCGCGGCCGCCGAAGGGCCCGCCGTGGGCACACAACACGGTCGGCGCGATCGTGCACGAGGTGCTCGCCGACTTCTTCGGTCGCTGGCCCGCGTCCCGGCGTACCCCGGACGAGGTGGTCGCCAAGATGCGGTCGAGCTGGCGCAGCGAGGGGTTCCGCGACGAGCAGCAGTCGCTTGACTGGCGGGACCGGTCGACGGAAATGGTGCTCGGCTACCTCGGTGACTCCGATCCGTACTACGAGCCGCGTGGAGTGGAGCGCACGGTCGGGTTCACCACCGAGCGGGCGTCGCTGCGCGGGCGGATCGACCGGATCGACGAGCGGCCGGCCCGCGACGGCAGCGGCGGCACTGCGCTGGTGATCGTCGACTACAAGACCGGGCGGCGGCCGTTGACGTCGACGGATGCGAGGTCGTCGCTGGCGATGGCGCTGTACGTGCTCGGCGCGCGGCGGGTGCTGCACAAGCCGTGCACGCGGGTCGAGCTCCACCACCTCCCCACGAACACCGTCGCGGCCGCCGACCACGACGACGCGTCGCTCGCTCGGCACCAGAAGCGCGCCGAGTCGATGGCCGACGACGCCGCGGCCGCCGAGGCTCGCTGGGCGGAAGGCCTGACCCCGGCGGAGGCCGACGAGGCGTTCCCACCGGAGCCGTCGGCCCTCTGCGGCTGGTGCGACTTCGCCAAGATCTGCCCCCAGGGCCGCCGCGAGTCCCCGACCCGCGACCCCTGGGCCGGCCTCGACGAACCCGCCCAAGTCCCAACCGCCGACGTGAGCTGAGGCTTTGCGCAACGGGAGCGCGTGATCCGCGACGCGCGATACTCGCAGCAGTCTGCTCAGACTGGCCTACTCTGAGTTACTCAGGGTTCTTATCGGTCCTTGGCTGGGGGCGACGGGCATGGGCACATCGACGAAATGGCCGGGGCCATCGCGCGGGCCTTGGAGCAATGCATCGCGTCAGACGACGCAGACAGTCAAGAAGGTCATCGGGCAGGCGTCACCACCTGACGATGGGTCGTCAAGTGCCCCGTCAGGCCAAGCCGCAGCTGGGGCGGCCGGCAATGGCGTCGGCCCGGTCAACGGCCGGCTGGATGGCATCGCCTCCTCCGAGGTGCTATCGCCAGAACGCGCGGCCGAACTCGCGGAGCTGTATCGCTCTGCGCTGATACAGCAGCTTCGGACCGACCAGGACAGTTACGGGCTACGGCAGGCGGTGAATGCACATGCGACGAGATTCGTCGAGGTGCTTACCTCGCTTCGCGAGACGTCTTGGGGACAACATCCCGATCACCTTGACCTCGATCAGCCCAGCGGGCCAGATCGATTGCTGGAGTTGTTGACCGCGTCGATCTGTCTCGACGAGCCAGGGTATGTCAACGCGGCGATCCGGCCGGGCGTCGTCCTGACGATCAGCAAGCTGACGCATTCTCCTGCAAGTAGGCGACGTGCGCGATCCGGTCAGGCACTAATCGACGACGAGTTGTTGTGCTTCTTGTACCGCGAATTCTTCGCAGACGCGATTACCGAGTTTCTCACGAGCGTGATTGCCGCAAAGCTGAATGTTGCGGTTCCGCTTCTGCTCGTGATCGATCCGACCGGTCAGATCTCCCAGTATCTGGCGAGCAAGATCGTCGAGGCGATTCCGACGCCCTGCGAGGAAAAGAACGAAGGTGGTACCCACGATCCGCTGACCTCGATCGCGCAGGACATGGTGAGCGATACCTTCGATCGATGGTTGGAAGCGAGTTGAGGCTGCTATGACTTCCGTTCGGCGCTTCTGCTTCGTCGAGCAAGCGGCTCGATCTTCGGGGGCGAGGAACGGGCGTGGAGATTGGGAAGTCATCTCCGACTCGGATTACAAGGCGTCGTTAGAGCGGATCAAGGAGAATGCGGCGCTGGCGACAGCGACGCCGGTATGGGCTGAGGATGTACTGCGGGTCTTCAGGGCGGCGCATCTGGTCGATCGGCTAGTCCCTCGCATGAGCGTGGCAGACAGATGGTCTCGTCATCTCGAATTGAGGGTCCAGGTCTCGGACTCGGCGCGCTGGAGCGAGGCGTTGCCGGCCCTGGAGGCCGTGCTGTCCGCGCTCACGGGTGACAGCTGGCACTTGTCGACCGTTTCAGGCGCTGCTCCGATCGACGCTCAGCCTCGGCTGTTCGGCAGCTGGAAGGCGGACGGCGTTGCGTTGTTCTCGGGAGGCCTTGACTCGTCGGCGTACGCCGCCGCTCACCTTGCGCAATCTTCTGGGAACCTGCTGTTGGTCTCACATGGCCAGGCAAATGCGCACGTACCTCAAGAACGTCTTCTTGGGCATCTCCGGAAGCTTGCGGGAGCATCGGAAAGAATTTGTCGTAGACCGATGTCAAGCGAAGTTCGGACCAAAGGTGCGCGATTGGAAAGTAGTACTCGAAGTCGAGGATTGAGCTATATTGCGAGTGCGATCTTCGCGGCGGCAGCACACGGCGTTAGGCAGGTGGTTGTCCCAGAGAACGGGCAACTCGCGATCAATCCGCCCATCAGTCCAGCGCGTCGAGGCGCTTGCTCAACTCGGTCGGTCCACCCGAGAGTGCTATCACTTATTAACGACCTGATTGTTCTCATTGGTGGGAATGTTGCCTTGATGAATCCCTTCCAGGTGTACACGAAGGGTGAAGTCTGTCGTGCCGGATTGGAGGCAGGTCTGACTCCGGGCGCGCTTGCCGCCACCGTCAGTTGCGGGAGTCACACAGTTCAACGCGGATTCGGCAACTGTGGATACTGCTATCCGTGTCTCATCAGGCGCTCCGGCATGCAGGCTGCGCTGGGGGCCGACCCAACTCCTTATCGCAGTAGCTTGGCGGCCGTCATGAGCAAGCCGAGCAAGTCGCAGCATGTGCAAGATCTCCGGCTCTGGGTCGCGCGCAGATTCACAGTTCGGGACCTGCTGGCAGACCTTTCGCTGCCATCGACCGCCTCGGTAGCAGATGTTGTCGATGTTGTGTCGCGTGGCCAGGAGGAGATCCGGCAGATGCTGGACACGCAGCTTCCCCGCTGACCTGTCCGTGCCAGTGCCGTGTGCGTCCGGTGCCAGCGGGGCGGGGGAGTGTGAGGGTGAACGAAAGGGGTTCGCCTGATGGGTGCGAAGACTGTGAACAAGCTGGCGGTGCCGGGGGCGACGCTGCATTACGAGGTCGCCGGGTCCGGGCCGGTGCTGCTGCTGATCGCCGGTGGTGGGACCGACGCCGCGGTGTTCTCCGGGATCGTCGGGCAGCTCGCGGCCGAGTACACGGTGGTGACCTACGACCCGCGGGGCAACTCCCGCAGCCGGTACGACGGTGACGCGGCCGACGAGTGCGTCGAGCAGTCGGCCGCCGATGCGCTCGCGTTGATCGACGCGGTCGGCGGCGCGGAACCGGCGTACGTGTTCGGCACCAGTTCCGGCGCGATCACCGGCCTCGAGCTGATCACGCGGTACCCCGACCGGGTCCGGATGCTCGTCGCGCACGAGCCGCCGTGCACCGAGGTGCTGCCGGACGCTACCGACGCGCGGGCGTTCTTCGACGACGTGTACGCGACGTACCGCGACGACGGGCTGACCGCCGCCGACGTGGTGTTCATGATGGGCACCGGGATGGACGACGACGCGATGCCGCCGCTCGAGGACCTGCTGCCGGAGTACCGCGAGCTCGCCGAACGGATGCAGGCCAACGCGGCGAACTTCTACGAGCACAAACTGCTGCCCTTCACCCGCTACGTGCCGGACCTGGACGCTCTGCGGCGGGCGGCGGACCGGGTGGTGCCGGCGGCCGGCCTCGAGTCGTACCTGCATCTGCCGGGGCGCCCGATCGAGGTCGTCGCGGACCACCTCGGCTGGCCGGTGGTGATGTTCCCCGGCGGACACGGCGGATACTCCAGCCACCCGGCGGCGTTCGCGACCCATCTCGCGCACCTGCTCAAGACCGACACCCTGTAGACACCGGTCCGGGCGCGGTTCTGAGGGGTCCCGCGCCCGGATCGGTTATTCGTGTTGACGGTACGCCGAGCTCCGGCGTACCGTCCCTCTTCTGCCCTTGACAATCGGCGTGGTCCAACCACGCCTTCACAGTGGTGTCCGAACCCCCGGGTCCTGATGGAACCGGGGCAGTTCCGCGTGCCGCTGTGCCTCTCGGACACCACCAGGAGTGCGAGAGGAGGTAGTAGTGGGTGTCTACTGGGCGATCGCCGTCCGGTCCTTCCGGCGATTCTCGACGTACCGGATCGCCAGCGTGTCCGGCATCTTCACCAACACGATCTTCGGGTTCATCCTGTGCGGCGTCTATCTGACCCTATGGCGCGAACGCCCCGGGCTCGGCGGGTACGACGTTCCGGACGCGCTGACGTTCGTGTGGTTGCAGCAGGGTTTGCTGATGCCGGTCGGGATCTTCGGCGCGACCACCACGAACGAGCTGGGGGAGCGGGTCCGCAGCGGCGAGATCGCCGTCGACCTGTACCGGCCGACGCAGCTGTTGCTGTGGTGGATGTCCGTCGATCTCGGGCGGGCGATGTTCCAGCTGCTGGTCCGCGGCGGTGCCCCGTTGCTGGTCGGCGCGCTGGTGTTCGACCTGAAGTTTCCTTCGAGTGTGAGCCTGTGGCCGGTGATCGCGCTCGGGCTGGTGCTCGGGATCCTGGTCAGCTTCACGATCCGGTACCTGGTGGCGTTGTCCGGGTTCTGGATCACCGACTCGCGCGGGATGGAGCATCTCGCGCTGGTGCTGTCACTGTTCTTCGCCGGGACGATCCTGCCGCTGGTCGCTTTCCCCGGTTGGATCGGTACGTTCGCGCGCGGGACGCCGTGGGCCGCGACCATGCAGGTGCCGATCGACATCTGGCTCGGCCAGAACCCGGGTGGGACGGGCGCGGCGCTGATGTTCCAGGTGGGCTGGCTCCTGGTGCTGCTGCTGATCGGACAGTTCGCCACCACGCTGGCGACCCGGAAGGTGGTGATCCAAGGTGGTTGAGCGTGTCCTCCGGGCGCCCGCGCAGTACTGGATGCTGATCGTGTTGTGGATCCGGTCCGCACTGGCGTACCCGGCGTCGTTCGTGCTGATGCTGGTGAGCTCGATGCTGGTCACGGTGACGGACTTCATCGCGGTGCTGTTCATGTTCAGTCACATCAGGTCGTTCGGCGGGTTCACGCTGCCGGAGATGGCGTTGCTCTACGCAACGGCCTCGATGGCGCTCGGGGTAGCCGATCTGGTCACCGGGTCGATCGAGCGGGTCGGCGAACGGATCCGGACCGGCTCGTTCGACGCGTACCTGATCCGGCCGGTGCCCGCGTTCCTGCAGACCGCGGCGGACGGGTTCGCGCTGCGCCGGCTCGGCCGCCCGCTGCAGGCCGCGACCGTGCTGGTGCTCGCGCTGATCAACCTCGAGGTCGACTGGACAGTTGCCCGCGGCATCATGCTGGGCGTCTCACTGGTCGCCGGATCGGTGATCTTCGGCGCGCTGTTCGTGCTCGGCGGCGCGTTCCAGTTCGTCTCGGTCGACTCCGCCGAGCTGGCCAACTCGGTCACGTACGGCGGGCAGGCGCTGACGCAGTTCCCGCTGACGATCTTCGGCAAGGAGATCGTGCGGGCCGTGACGTTCGTCGTACCGCTTGCCTTCGTCAACTACTACCCGGTGCTGTTCGTCCTGGGGAAACCGGCCCCGCTCGGCCTGCCGTCCTGGTTCGGGCTGCTGTCGCCGCTGGTCGCCGTCGCGATGGTCGCCCTGGCGTCGCTCGCGTGGCGGGCCGGTCTTCGTCGCTATCGCAGTACAGGGAGCTGAGATTTCATGCCTGTTATCGAGTTGTCGGATGTGTCCCGCGCGTTCACGGTGACGTCGCGGAGCGGGTTACGCCGTACCCGGCGGGAGGTGCGCGCGGTCGACGGGCTGTCGTTCACCGTCGAGCCGGGGGAGGTGGTGGGCTACATCGGGCCGAACGGTGCCGGGAAGTCCACCACGATCAAGATGCTGACCGGCATCCTGGTTCCTTCGGGAGGAACGATCCGGGTGGCCGGCGTCGACCCGTCGCGGCACCGGTTGAAGCTGGCGAAACGGATCGGTGTCGTCTTCGGCCAACGCACCACCCTGTGGTGGGACCTGCCGTTGAAGGACTCGTTCGCCGTCCTGCAGAAGATGTACGACGTCCCGCTCGCCCGGCACCGGGAGAACCTGGCGACGTTCGTCGAACTCCTCGACCTCGGCGACCTGCTGGACGTTCCGGTCCGTCAGCTGTCCCTCGGGCAGCGGATGCGCGGCGACATCGCGGCCGCGTTGCTGCACGACCCGGAGATCGTCTACCTCGACGAGCCGACGATCGGGCTGGACGTGATCAGCAAGGCGCGGCTGCGCGAGTTCCTCGCCGAGGTCAACGCGGAACGCCGTACCACGGTCATCCTCACCACCCACGACCTGGACGACATCGAGGCGCTCTGCACGCGCGTGATGATCATCGACCACGGCCGCCAGATCTTCGACGGAACCCTGCCGCAGCTGAAGTCCAGCCAGTCCGCACCCCGCACCCTGATCGTCGACCTGGCGACGTCCCTCCCGCCGATCGAGATCCCCGGCACCACCGTCACCAAGGTCGACGGCCCCCGCCAGCACCTCACTTTCCCCGCTACCAGCAGCGCGGCCCCGTTGCTGGCCGAGATCGCCGCCAACTACCCCCTGATGGACGTCTCCATCGCCGAACCCACCATCGAATCGGTCATCACCCAGCTCTACACCCCCGCCACCACCTAGCCCGTCGACAACTGCGTTACGGAATAGGTGGGTGGGTGACCTTGGCGTGGGGCGGTCGTTGAAATCCGGGTAGGGACCCAACCGAACGGGGTGGATCGGGGGTAGAGAAGGTATGCCGACGATGACGGGTGAGCCGGTGGTGGAGGCGGTCGGACCTCCGCGGGACGGGCCCGGGTTCGTCGCCTGGGTGCGGCCACACCTGGCGGCGATGGCCCGGTTGGCGGGGCGGCTCGCGGTGGGTGCGGACCGCGACGACATCGTCCAGGAGGCGCTCGCGCGCGCCTGGGCCAAGCGATCGCAGTACGACGCCGAGCGCGGTACCCCCTCGGCCTGGCTGCTCGCGATCACCGCCGACCAGGCCCGCAAGGCGGTACGCCGGATGCGCCCGGGTGGACTGCACCTCGAACTGGCGGCCGACGAGTTCGACACCCAACCGGTCGCGCGCCCCGATCTCGACGCCCGGATGGATGTCGACCAGGCGATCCAGTCGCTCGCGGCCCGGCAGCGGCTCGCCGTGGACTGCTACTACTTCGCCGACCTGTCGATCGCCGAGACCGCGGCCGTCATGGGCTGCTCCGAAGGCACCGTCAAATCCACTCTCTCCGACGCCCGCGCCCGACTGCGCACGCTGCTGGAGGTCACCGAATGAGCCCGAACGGCGGGCCGGAGGACAGCGCATGAACCCGGTTGACGAAGTCGACGATCTGCTGACCCGCGCGGGTCATCGGTGGCGGGCCGACCAAGCGCCGCCGCCCGAGCCCGATCTCGAGTACATGCTGAGGGGTGGCCGCAAGCGCCGCCGGTGGGTGCCGGCGCTCGCCGCGGCCAGCGTGGCGGTGATCGCCGCCGGCGTGGTCGCGGTGCTGCCGGGACACGACACGACTCAGCCCGCGAGCAGCCGGGCCGCGGGTAGCACCGAAGGCTTCAGCGCGCAGAGCTCCTCGCGAGCGGTTGCTCAGAGCAACGACCAGCTCCTGGTGAAGCCGGGCGACACGGTGCAGGCGAGTGGTCTGGTGATCGCCGCGCCGGGGAAGGCGCCGGTCTACTGCTCGGCCGAGGGCGGTCCCGACATCGGCTATCAGCCGGGGAAGCAGCCGGCGCCGTCCTGCGCGCCGGAGTTCACCGTCACGCTGAAGGGCGTCGATCTCGACCGCCTGACCGAGCCGCGAACGACGGACGGCGTGCGCTCCGGCCGGGCCAAGCTCGTCGGGATCTGGGGCGACCGCTCGATCGACGTCCAGCAGCAGGCCGCGCCGACCACCCCCGCGGCGTGGACCTTCCCGCCGCTGCCGTGCGCGGCGCCGGCCGGCGGCTGGGTGTCGAAGCCCAGCAACGTCAGCTCGCCCGCGGTGACCGCGTTCCTGGCCGCGCACGCGGATCAGATCTTCGGGCCGGTCATCCACTACCCGAACGGTCACGCGCGCAACGCCCCGGTCGTTTCCATGGTCGGGGTCGCGCACGGCGATCTCACCGTGCTCCGCGCGGCCCTCGAGAAGGTGTACAGCGGGAACCTCTGCGTCGCGCCCGTCCTGCTGAGCCGCTCCGACAACGAGCGGATCGTCAACGCCGTGACCCCGCTGATGCAGGACAAGAACCTCGGCGTCCAGGGCGCCGCTGGTTCGGACCCGGACGGCGGTCGCGCGAAGGTCTCGATGATCGCCTACACGCAGCAGGTGAAGACGGCGCTGACCCCGATCGGGCTGGACACCCTGCAAGTGATGCCGGCCGTCACCCCAGCCAAGTAAGCCTCAGTTGGTCAGCAGGCTCGGGTAGTCGTGGAAGAAGTCGACGAGCATGCGAGCGGTCTTCGCGGGCTGGTCGATAGCAGGTGAGTGGCCGGCGTCCGGAATGACCTCGGCCTCCACACCGAGGCCGGAGGCCATCTTCTCCTGCACAGCGATCGGCCAGCCGTCGTCCGTCGCGCCGTGCAGTACCTGAGCGCGGACGCCGGTCTTGGCGAGCTGCTCGGTCTTGTCCTCGGCGTCGGTCAGCCGGCGAGTGATCTGGGCCAGGCTGGCCGGCACGTTGCTGGTGAAACGTTTGCGCAGAAAGGCGGCGATGTCGCTCGGCGGAGCGACGTACCCGGGGGCCTCGCTGTCGTGGCCGATTTTCATGTCGTACACCTGCTCGATCGGCAGGTTCTCCAGCCCGAACGCGAGCATCTGCAGGCCCTGCACCGTCGCCTCGTCGGTGAACGCGGCCGGGCCCGAGCAGAGCAGGCTGATCGTCGAGAACACCGACGGGTCGGTCAGCACCGCCTCCCGCGCGACCAGTCCGCCGAACGAGTGCCCGACCAGCTGGCTGTATCCGCCCAGCGCCTTGCTCATCGCCACCACGTCCGCACCGAGCTCAGCGAGCGAGTACGCCGATGTGTCGGCCGGACCCGCAGTCTCGTACTGGCCGCGCTGGTCGACCGCCACGGTCCGCCAGCCGTACCGGCACAGGTGGTCCACCAGCGGAGCGAAGTCCTCCTTGCTCCCCGTCCACCCCGGTACGAGCAGGACCGTGCCGAGCGGCGTACCGATGTCGGGTACGGCGGTCAGCGTGGCGAACGCGCCACGGTCGGTCTCGAGGATCTGGGGGTGCACCCCGTCGGGCAGCGTCAACGTACGCGGCGTACTCACAAGTAGAAAGGGTACCGGTCGCCGGGTGCCGCCGCCTCGGAGCAGCGATGTCCGAGGTGCGGCACAATGGCCGGGTGCCTCGCACTCTCGCCGTCGCCAATCAGAAGGGCGGCGTGGCCAAGACGACCACCGTCGCCACCCTCGGCGCAGCCCTGGTCGAGCTCGGCCAACGGGTGCTGCTGGTCGACCTGGATCCGCAGGCCTGTCTGACCTTCTCGGTCGGCATCGATCCCGAGGACCTGGACAAGTCCATCCATCAGGTGCTGCTCGGCGGCGTCCGCACGCGCGACGTCCTGATCGAGTTCGAGGACGCGCCCGATCTGCTGCCGTCGACGATCGCGCTCGCGACCGCCGAGGTACGGCTGGCCGCGGAGAGCAGTCCGGAGCAGGTACTCCGTAACGTGTTGCGCCCGCTGCGATCGTCGTACGACTGGATCATCGTGGACTGTCCGCCGACGCTCGGGCTGCTCACCGTCAACGGGTTGTCCGCGGCGTCCGACGTACTGATTCCCTTGCAGTGCGAGACGTTGGCACATCGTGGCGTAGGGCAACTACTCGACACGGTGTACGACGTCCAGCGGCTGGCCAACCCGGGTCTGCACGTGCTCGGCGTCCTCCCGACCCTGTACGACGGCCGCACCACGCATGCCCGGACCGTCCTGGAGACGATCGCGGACACGTACTCGCTGGACGTCCTGCAGCCGGCGATCCCGAAGTCGATCCGGTTCGCGGAGGCGCCGGCGATCGGCGAGACGATCCTGAGCACGGCGCCGGCCTCGCCCGGTGCGGAGGCTTACCGGGCGTTGGCCGGCGCGCTGCTCGACTGAGCCGCTACTGGTTGTTCGGAGCCTGCGGTGCGGCCTGGTTCGTCGGCCGCCGCAACCGATGCCGGAACCGCCACAGCGGTACGGCGATGATCGCGATCAGCACCAGGAACGGGAGCATCGCCCCGACCGCCGTCGCCAGCGCGGAGAAGGCAGCCGAGAACGCGTGCCAACCGCTCTTCAGACCGGCCAGGAAGCCCTTGTCCGGCACCTTGTCGGCCATCACCGGCTCGCTCTTCTCGGTCAGCGTCAGCGTGAGCGTGGCCAGATCGGTCTGCAGAGCCAGGTTCTTCTGCTTCGCCAGCAGGGCTTCCAGGTCGGACTCGCGACGGGTCAGCTCGCTCTCGACCGAGACGATCTCGCCGATCGTGTTCGCCTTCGCCATCAGGGCGCGCATCCGGTCCAGGCTGGCGCGCTGCGACTCGATCCGGCTCGCGACATCGACGACCTGCTCGGTGACGTCGGTCGACTCCTGGTGGATCTGCAGGCGTTTGCCCAGGTCGGAGAGCCGCTGGATCGCGGTCTCGAACGACTTGGTAGGGACCTTGAGGACGAGGTTCGCCCGGGTGACCTTGCCGTCCGGGTCGCTGCCGGTGTCCTCCGACGCCACCTGACCGTCCAGCGCGGCGATCGCCGTGACCGCCTTCTGCCGCATCCCGGACACGTCGTCGCCCTCGACCGTCAGCGAACCGGTCTTGATGATCGCGCGGGTAATCTCCGGGTCGTTCTGGCCACCGGCCGAGCCCGAGGCCTGGGGCTTGCCGGCCTGTGACTGCCCTGCCTCTGACTGCCCTGCTTTTGATTGCCCGGCTTGCGGCTGAGCTTTGCCGCTCGTCCCACCGGAGTCCTGCTTGGATGCCGGCGCGCTGTCGCTGGTCGCGCTCTCGTCGCCGCCGGCACCGCACCCGGCCAGCAACACGACCCCCACCGCAGCCAGCACGGCCGTCACGGCTCTGATCCGCCCCATCACCCAGCCCCTCTCTCGTGGTTACCGCCCTAGGACGGCCCACGCGGGGCTGGGTGTTGCAGCCTCAGATCACCATTGGGAAACGGTCACTCCGGCGCACTGAAGATCGGCGCCGCCGGCGCCTTCTTCGCGGTCTTCTTCGCCGCCGCCTTCTTCGCCGCCGCCTTCTTCGCCGCCGCCGCCTTCTTGGCCGGAGCAGCCTTCTTCGCCGCCCGCTTCACCGGCTTCTCAGCCGCCTCGCCGGCGTCGACCTCGGCCGCCGGGGCCTCAGCCGCCGCCGTCTTCCGGGCGCGAGTGCGCTTGACCGGCTTCTCAGCCGCCTCAGCCTCGGGTGCAGACTCGACCGTCGCAGCGGGCTCAGCCGTCGTACTCACCGCAGCCTTGCGCGTCCGGGCCCGCTTGACCGGCTTCCCCGCCGGCGCAACGTCCGCCTCGGCCATGGCTTCAGCCGTCGTCGCCTCAGCCGCCGTACTCGCCGCGGCCTTGCGGGTCCGCGTGCGCTTGGCCGGCTTCTCCGCCGCCTCAGCCTCAGGTGCAGACTCGACCGCCGCGGCAGGTTCAGCCGCCGCAGCCTTGCGCGTCCGGGCCCGCTTCACCGGCTTCTCCACCGGCGCCTCGACGCCCGCCTCGGCCACGGCATCGGCCGTAGCCGCCTCCGCGCCAGGCTCCGCCACGGTGCTCGCCGCAGCCTTACGCGTCCGGGTCCGCTTGACCGGCTTCTCCGCCGACTCGGCGACCTCAGCCTCGGGCGCAGACTCGACCGCAGCAGCAGATTCAGCCGTCGCGCTCTTACGCGTCCGCGTCCGCTTGGCAGGCTTCTCCGCCGGCGCCTCGACGCTCCCGCCCTCGACGCTGCCGGTCTCGAGGCTCCGGGCCTCGACGACCTCAGCCTCGGCGACCCCGGTCGGGGCAGCCGGGCTCGCGCCGGTCTCGGTCGCGACGGTGTCCGTCGTGGTCACCTGCGAGTTCGTGGACTTCCGGTTGCGGTTCCGCTTGCGCGGCTTCCGCGCCGGCGCCTCCCCAACGGCCGCCCCACCCGTGACGCCGCCGTCGGTGACGGCCGGTACCTCGGTCTTGGTGGTGACGTCGGCGAGCTCCTCGAGCGGCTGCCCGGCCCGGGTGCGCTTCCGCGTCCGGTTCCGCTTGCGCCCCGGCCGCTCGTTCTCACGCTCGGGCCGACCACCACGGTCGCCACGGTCGCCACGATCACCACGATCACCACGATCACCACGACCGCCGCGACCAGCACGACCACCGCGCTCGTCCCGCGCCTCGGTGACCTCCTGCGGCGCGCGCGCCGGACGGATCCGGCCCTTCGCGTCGGTCGGGATACCGAGGTCGTGGTACAGCTCCGGCGAGGTGGAGTAGATCTCCTGCGGCTCGTCGTACGGCAGGTCGAGCGCCTTGTTGATCACCTTCCACCGGGTCAGGTCCGGCCAGTCGACGAAGGTGACGGCGATGCCGCTGGCCCCCGCGCGCCCGGTCCGGCCGATCCGGTGGATGTAGGCCTTCTCGTCCTCGGGACAGGTGTTGTTGATGACGTGCGTGACGCCCTCGACGTCGATCCCGCGGGCAGCGACGTCGGTGCAGATCAGTACGTCGATCTTGTCGCCGCGGAACCGGGTCAGCGCCCGCTCCCGGGCCTGCTGGTTCAGGTCACCGTGGATCGCGGCGGCCTTGAACCCGCGGTCCTGCAGGTCGTCGGTCAGCCGGGACGCCTCGCGCTTGGTCCGGCAGAAGATCATCACCCGGCCGCGGTCGTCGGCCTGCAGGATCCTGGCCACCACCTCGGGCTTGTCCAGGTCGTGCGCGCGGTAGACGAACTGTGCCGTGGTCGGCACCATCTCGGTGTCCTCGTGCGACTCGGCCCGGATGTTCAGCGGGTGCCGCATGTGAGTGCGGGCCAGCCCGATCACGGCCGCCGGCATCGTTGCCGAGAACAACATCGTCTGGCGCAGCTCGGGCGTCTTGCGGAGGATCCGCTCGACGTCGGGCAGGAAGCCCAGGTCGAGCATCTCGTCGGCCTCGTCCAGGACCAGCACCTTGATGTGGCCGAGATCGAGTACGCCGCGGTTCGCCAGGTCCAGCAGGCGTCCCGGCGTACCGACGACGACGTCGACGCCGCTCTTCAGCGCGTCGAGTTGCGGCTCGTAGGCGACACCGCCGTAGATGGTCAGGACCCGCACGGTGCGCACCGTGGAGGCCGTCGTCAGGTCCTTGGCGACCTGGATGGTCAGCTCACGGGTCGGGGTGACGACCAGCGCCTGCGGCTTGCCGGGGGCGGCGAGTTCGTCGTAGTCGGGCTCACCGGGGGAGATGGTGCGCTGCAGCAACGGGATACCGAAGCCGAGCGTCTTGCCGGTACCGGTCCGGGCCTGGCCGATCAGGTCGGTGCCCATCAGGGCGACCGGAAGCGTCATCTCTTGGATCGGGAAGGGTTCGACGATACCGACGCGGTCGAGCGCGTCGCAGATCTCGGGGAGCACCCCGAGCTCTCGGAAGGTGGTCAGGCTGATCGCCTCTCACATGCTTGTACGGACAGATGCTCAGTGGCCGGGCGCCTGGGGTCTTGAGACCCCGATCGTGAGGCGCGGGGACACTGTGCAAGCACCTCGCACCAGCTTGCCCATCTGGGCGCGTCACCGGCGAATCGCCCACCAGTGTAACCGCAGCAGCTGTCAACGCCGCTTCGTGTGGTGTGCGCCACTCGCGGGACAGATGACGCGGAAGCGGAGAGGGACGAAGTGTGGCACGCCGCACGCGCGCTCGGGGGCAGATAGGGTGCCGGGCATGGAGCAGACGGCCTTTGATGATCCCGCCTACCGGGCCGCGGCGGTGGATCTGCTGGGTGTGCTCGCGTACGGCGAGCTGACCGCCTTCGAGCGGATGGCAGAAGACGCCAAACTGGCGCCGACGCTGGACGACAAGGCGGAGCTGGCGGCGCTCGCGACCACCGAGTTCGGGCACTTCCAGCGACTCCGGGACCGGCTCGTCCAGCTCGGCGTGGACCCGATGGAGGCCATGCGCCCGTTCGTCACGCCGCTGGACGCGTTCCACGACCACACCGCCCCGTCGGACTGGCTCGAGGGTCTGGTCAAGGCGTACGTCGGCGACGGGCTGGCCAACGACTTCTACCGGGAGATCGCCTCGTTCGTCGACGCGGAGACCCGGGCGCTCGTGCTCGAGGTGTTCGCGGACTCCGGTCAGGCCGAGTTCGTCGTCGACCGGGTCCGGGCCGCCATCGACGAGGACCCGAAACTCGGCGGCCGGCTCGCACTGTGGGGCCGCCGGCTGGTCGGCGAGGCCCTCAGCCAGGCGCAGCGGATCGCCGCCGACCGCGACTCGCTGACCGCACTCCTCGCCGGCAGCGTGGATCGGCCGGGCCTCGACCTGGCCGCGATCGGCCGGATGTTCACGCGCTTGACCGAGGCCCACACGGCCCGGATGACCGCCCTCGGCCTGCAGGCCTGAGAAAGCGCAACGGCCGCCTGCCCTGATGCGGGC